>NZ_JALPKP010000128.1:0-662 GCF_051383635.1 Geodermatophilus sp. CPCC 205506
CGGCTCAGTATTTACCAAGATGCCGACCCAGCAATGATTGAAAAGCTAATCAAGCTGATTGCCGACTATGCTCGTTAACTGGACCACTCCCAAGCATGTTTTCATCGTCTGTGGCAAAACAGATCTGCGCAAAGGCATCGATGGCTTAGCAGCAGTGATCGCTGAAAATTATGAGCTGGATCTATTTGATGATTCTCTCTTTCTGTTCTGTGGCAACCGTAATGATCGATTCAAGGGACTCTACTGGGACGGCGAAGGATTCATCCTGCTTTATAAGCGATTTGAAAATGGCGGACTACGCTGGCCACGGCATCGTGATGATGCCGTCCAACTGAGTCGCCGACAGATCAAGCTGCTTTTGGAAGGTATCTCTCCGTTGCCTATCAAACGCGTCAAACCCGCGTCAGAAGGGCATTTATATTGACTTTTGATCTATCATTTCTTAATAAATTCTGATATGCTTAATAACATTCAGAAACGTTAGGAGGTGACGAATTATGGCTCAAACTCAACAGCCCAAGAATCTTGAAGAAGCATTGAAGGTCATTCAACAATTGACCAAGATGATTGAGCATCAAAATCAGCTGATCGAGCAGATGAATGTAGCACTTCAGCTTCAACAACACCGTCGATTCTCAAAAAAAAATGAAGCGATGAATCCC
>NZ_JALPKP010000129.1:0-640 GCF_051383635.1 Geodermatophilus sp. CPCC 205506
GTCGATCGGTGGGTGGATGAGGATCTCGGTGCCGTCGGGGCGCCAGGTGCGCCATCGGCCGTCGGGTTGTCGTTCGATCCGGAAGCCGTGGTGGACCTTGGTGTGGTGCCGCTCGCAGAGCAGCGCGGAGTTGTCCAGGCTGGTCGGGCCGCCGTTGATCCACTCCAGGAGATGGTGGACGTCGCACCAGTGGGTGGGGGCGCCGCAGCCGGTGAAGACGCAGGACCGGTCGCGGTGCTCGACGGCCCGGCGCAGGTGCGGCGGCACCACCCGGGCGGTGCGGCCGACGTCCAGCGGCAGCCCGTCGGGGTCCAGCACGAGCCGGGTGAGGGTGGCGTCGCAGGCGATCCAGCGGGCCCGGGCGGCGGAGGACCGCGCCGAAGCCCAGCTGGCCGGCGTCGGGGGCGGCGCCGGCCAGCTCGGCGGCGGGCAGGGTCAGCACCAGGTGTGGCGTCACCGTCCGCAGCACCGGCAGGCCGCCGGTGGCCAACTGGGTGTCGCAGAGCTGGACCAGGGCGTCGCCGAGCTGCTGGGCGCGGGTGCGGGTGTCTCCGGCGCACCGGCCGGCCTGCCCGAGCGCCTCCAGCGCGGTCTGCAGCTTCTCCCCGCCGACGGCATCGAGCTCAAAGCGGCCGGTGAT
>NZ_JALPKP010000012.1:0-117128 GCF_051383635.1 Geodermatophilus sp. CPCC 205506
CGCGTCGTCGGCGATCGGCGCGACCTTGTCCAGCAGGTGCCACAGGTGCCCGGCGTGCAGCAGGCCGGTCTCCAGGGCGGCCAGCGTGCCCGGCAGCCGGTGCACCAGGGTCAGCGACCGTTCCAGCAGCGCCTCGGCGGCCTGCGCGGTGAGGTTCAGCGCCAGCGCCAGCTCCGGGGTGGCCCAGCGCCGACCGCGCGCAGCGGCTCGGCGCGGGCGGCCCAGCGGTCCGGGCTCATCGCGCCGGGTTCGCCCTGGGCCCGGTCGGCCGAGGCCGGCCGGGAGGCGGCGAACGCGGCCACCGCCCGGGCCCGCCGCGCGGTCTGCCGGGCGATCTCCCGGTCGGCGGCCTGCACCGCGCCCAGCGGCCCGGACGCCCAGCCCACCGAAGGGGCGTCGGGGCGAGGCGGGCAGTCGGGCTCGAGCACCCCGAGTCCCGGCTCCCGCTCCATGTCTTCGATCATATGTTCGAACACCCGACCGGGCAAGGCCTGTGGACACGTAACGCCCGGTCAGGGCCTCGTGACCACCGACGGGCGAGGCTCGGCGCGGCGGGACCATCGATCCCGGAAGTGCCGAGGCGCGAGTCGCGGGCCGCAGCAGGGGACCGGCGGCGCGAGGCCCGCGACCCGGAGGTCAGGCCGGCGGCAGGTGCGCCACGCTGGCCGCGATCCCGGTGAGGTGCACCAGCCGCAGCAGCTCCGACCGGCGGTAGACCGGCCCCCCGGACCGGCCGAGCACCACCGCCGTCCGGTCGGTACCGAAGGGCGCGGCCATCATCTCGATGGCCATGTCGCGCCACCGGTCGGGCAGCCACTCCTCGTCACTGGGCAGCAGTCGCGGCGCCGGCATCGGCAGCCACGGCAGGACCATGCCGTCGAACGTGGGCGCGGCGTCGGAGGCGGCCAGCACCTCGCACGGCCGGTCGTCGCCGCCGTGCAGCACCACCGCCCAACCGCTGTGGAAGACCCGCGGCAGTTCGGCGGCGAGCAGCTTCACCGCGGTGCCCTCGGCGGCCCGGGCCAGGGACTCCAGGAGCTCGAGCTCGCGGTGGGTGTCCAGCGGGCCGGCGAACGGCCGCAGCGACTCCACCTGCACGCCGTCCACCGCCTGGGCGGCGGTGATGAGACTGTCCGGGAGCCGGTCGGCGGGGAGGTCGACCACGATGTCGTCGACGGCGACACCGCCGCCGCGCTCGAGCACGTCCACCGAGACGATGTCGACGCCGGCGGTGCCGAGGGCCGTGGCGACCGCCCCGAGGATGCCGGGGCGGTCAGGGACGACCAGACGCAGGAGAAAGGACACGGTTCCCTCCGAGGCGAGGTACGGGCCGATCTCCGTCGATCGTGGGCGGCACCAGCTTCCCGCATCGACGTGCGGGCGGTCGAGCGGCCCCCGCCGGGGCCGGGTGAGGCCTCCGCCACCGGACCGGGCCGCGGTGTGCCCCACGTACAGTGGCTGGGTTGCAGACGTGGTGAGGAACGCTCACCCGGAGCCGCCGAAGTGGAGTCCCGCCCCGACATGAGCACCCCCTCCCCGAAGGAATCCCGCGAGGACGCCGCCGCACTCGGGCGGGAGGACGTGGCCCACCTGGCCCGCCTCGCCCGGCTGTCCCTGACCGACGAGGAGCTCGACCACTTCGCGGGGCAGCTGTCCGCGGTGCTCGACGCGGTGGCGCAGGTCGGCAAGGCCGAGGCCGAGGACGTGCCGCCGATGACGCACGCCGTCCCGCTGACCAACGTCACGCGCCCCGACGTCGTCACCCCGAGCCTGCCGCGGGACGTCGTCCTCGCCGGTGCGCCTGCCGCGGAGGACGACCGCTTCCGCGTGCCGCAGATCCTGGGGGACGCGGAGTGAGTGACCTGACCCGCCTCGACGCCGCCGAGCTCGGCCGGCTGCTGGCCGCCGGCGAGGTGAGCTCCGTGGAGCTGACCCGGGCGCACCTCGACCGCATCGCCGCCGCCGACGACGTCCTCGGCGCCTACCTGCACGTCGACGCCGAGGCGGCGCTGGCCCGCGCCGCCGCGATCGACACCGCGCGCAACGCCGGCGAGGAGCTCGGGCCGCTGGCCGGCATCCCCGTGGCGCTCAAGGACGTCTTCGTCACCGAGGGCGTGCCGACCACAAGCGGCTCGAAGATACTCGAGGGCTGGCGGCCGCCGTACGACGCCACCGTCACCGCGCGGCTCAAGGACGCCGGCACGGTGCTGCTCGGCAAGACCAACATGGACGAGTTCGCCATGGGCTCCTCGACCGAGAACTCCGCCTACCGGCCGGCCCGCAACCCGTGGGACCCCGAGCGCATCCCCGGCGGCTCCTCGGGCGGGTCGTCGGCGGCGGTCGCCGGCCACCTCGCGCCGTGGGCGCTGGGCACCGACACCGGCGGCTCGATCCGCCAGCCGGCCGCCGTCACCGGGCTGGTGGGGCACAAGCCCACCTACGGCTCGGTCTCCAGGTACGGCCTCATCGCGTTCTCCTCCAGCCTGGACCAGGCCGGCCCGATGGCGCGCACCGTGCTCGACGCCGCGGTCCTGCACGAGGCGATCGGCGGCTACGACCCCCGCGACTCGACCAGCATCGACGCGCCGGTGCCCGTGGTGGTGAAGGCCGCCGGCGAGGGGGCCCGCGGGGAGCTCGCCGGGCTGCGCGTCGGCGTCGTCCGCGAGCTCGGTGGCGACGGGCACGCCGAGGGCTATGAGCCCGGCGTGCTCGCCCGGGTGCAGGAGACCGTGGCGCTGCTCGAGGGGATGGGCGCCGAGGTCCGCGAGGTCTCCTGCCCGTCCTTCGACCTGGCGCTGCCGGCCTACTACCTGATCGCCCCCAGCGAGGCGTCGTCCAACCTGGCCCGCTTCGAGGGCATGCGCTTCGGCCTGCGGGTCGGCGACGACGGCACCCACCACCTCGACGAGGTCATGTCGCTCACCCGCGAGCAGGGCTTCGGCGCCGAGGTCAAGCGCCGGATCATCCTGGGCACCTACGCGCTGTCGGCCGGCTACTACGACGCCTACTACGGGCAGGCGCAGAAGGTGCGCACGCTGATCACCCGCGACTTCACCGCCGCGTTCGACGACGTCGACGTGCTGGTCAGCCCGACCAGCCCGACCGTCGCCTGGCCGATCGGTGCCCGCGTGGACGACCCGCTGGCCATGTACGCCGCCGACCTGTGCACGCTGCCGGCCAGCCTCGCCGGGCTGCCCGCCATCTCGGTGCCGTGCGGGCTGTCCGACGGTCTGCCGGTCGGCTTCCAGGTGATGGCTCCCGCGCTGGCCGACGACCGCTGCTACCGGGTCGCCGCCGCCGTCGAGGCCGCGCTGGACGCCGCCCGCGGGCACCGGCTGCTCGACGAGCTCACGAACCGGGCCGCGGCGTGAACGGGGCACTCAAGGCCGCCTGGGCCCTCACCGGGTTCGTCGTCCTCGTCGGCCTGGTCGGCTGGATCGCGACCGGCGAGGTGTTCTTCGCCGTCTTCATCGTCCTCGGCCTGGTGACCGCCGCCGGTGCGTGGTTCTCCGGCCGCACCAGCCCCTCCGGTCCCGGCCGCCCCGCCTCGAAGGAGGACACCACCCCGTGACCACCACCCAGACCGGCGACCGCCTGGTCGACGTCGACGAGGTCCTCACCCGGTACGAGCCGCTCATCGGCCTGGAGACCCACGTCGAGCTGGGCACCGCGTCGAAGATGTTCTGCGGCTGCGCCACCACCTTCGGCGCCGAGCCCAACACCCAGACCTGCCCGGTCTGCCTGGGGCTGCCCGGCTCCCTGCCGGTCGCCAACGCCGCGGCGATCGAGGCCACGATCCGGATCGGGCTGGCGCTCGGCTGCCGGATCGCCGGCTGGTGCCGCTTCGCCCGGAAGAACTACTTCTACCCGGACATCCCCAAGGGCTTCCAGACCAGCCAGTACGACGAGCCGCTGTGCACGGCCGGCCACCTGGACGTCGAGGTCGACGGCGAGACCTACCGGGTGGAGATCGAGCGCGTGCACCTCGAGGAGGACACCGGGAAGAACCTGCACGTGGGTGGCGCCACCGGGCGCATCCACGGGGCCGACTACTCGCTGGTCGACTTCAACCGCGCCGGCATCCCGCTCGTCGAGATCGTCACCCGGCCGATCCCCGGCACCGGCGCCAAGGCCCCCGAGGTGGCCCGCGCCTACGTCACCGAGTTGCGCGACATCATCCAGACCCTCGGTGCCTCCGACGTCCGGATGGAGCAGGGCAGCCTGCGCTGCGACGTGAACACCTCCCTGGCGCCGATCGGCAGCCTGGAGTGGGGCACCCGCACCGAGACCAAGAACGTCAACTCGCTGCGCTCGGTCGAGCGGGCGGTGCGCTACGAGATGCGCCGGCAGGCCGCCGTCCTGGACGACGGCGGGCGGGTGCTGCAGGAGACGCGGCACTTCCACGAGGACACCGGCAGCACGTCGCCGGGGCGGAGCAAGGAGGAGGCCACCGACTACCGGTACTTCCCCGAGCCCGACCTCGTCCCCGTCGCGCCGGACGCCGAGTGGGTGGAGAAGCTGGCCGCCGAGCTGCCGGAGCTGCCGGCCGCCCGGCGCGCGCGGCTCAAGGAGGAGTGGGGCCTGTCGGCGACCGAGATGGCGTGGCTCACCGGCGCCGGTGCCCTCGGCCTGGTCGACGCCACGGTGGCCGCCGGCGCCTCGCCCGCGGACGCCCGCAAGTGGTGGCTGGGCGAGCTGGCGCGGCGGGCCAACGACGCCGGCGTGGAGCTCGCCGAGCTGCCGGTCACCCCGCGGCAGGTGGCCGAGCTGACCCGGCTGGTGGCCGAGGGAACGGTGAACGACCAGCTCGCCCGTCAGGCGCTCGACGGCGTGCTCGCCGGCGAGGGCGACCCCGCCCAGGTGGTGCAGGCGCGCGGACTGGCGGTCATGGGCGAGTCCGACGAGCTGGTCGCCGCGGTCGAGGCCGCGATCGCCGGGGCGCCGGACGTCGTCGCCAAGGTGCAGGGCGGCAAGGTCCAGGCCCTCGGCGCGCTGGTCGGCGCGGTCATGAAGGCCACCCGCGGCAAGGCCGACGCGGCGACCGTCAAGCGCATGCTCGAGGAGCGCGTCCTCGCCGGCTGAACAGCTGCGGTCCTCCCCGGAGGACCGCGAGGTCAGAGCGGGGAGTCGGCCGAGCCGCCCGGCGGGAGGACCCGCAGCACGCGGTCGTCCTCCTCGACCGGGGTGCCGAAGCCGTCCCGGTTCGACGTGGTGATCCACAGGGCGCCGTCGCCGTCCTGGACGACGGTGCGCAGCCGGCCGTAGCGCTCGGTGAGGAACTCGGCCGGCTCGCCGACGGGAGCACCGGCACCGTCCAGCTCGACGACGTGCACCCGCCGGCCGTCCATCGCGCCGAGGAACGCCGTGCGGCCGCCGATCGCGCAGCCGCCGAGGCCGCCCTCCTCGGCCGGGAAGTCCACCACCGGGTCGGTGGTGCCCGGGCCGGGGCCCGAGTCGCCGCCGAACACCACGCGGTCGAGGGCGTCGGGGCCCTGGGCCGCCTCGTCGGTGGCGAACAGGGCGTCCTCCCCGCCGAGGCACAGCGCGGTGACGTCGGAGTGGCCGCGGCTGTGCACCGGGCCTCCGCCGACCGGCTGGCCGAAGACGTCGACGTGCAGGACCTTGCCGGCCAGCGACGCCGGGTCGGCGGCCAGCGCGGGGTCGCCGACGTCGCCGGTGCCGACGTACAGGCTGCCGTCGACGCCGAAGACCAGCCCGCCGCCGTTGTGCACCTCGCCGCGCGGGATGCCGGTGAGCACCGGGTTCGGGGTGCCGCCGATGGGGAAGCGCACCACCCGGTTGTCGGTGGCGGTGGAGACGTAGGCGTAGAACAGGCCGTCCTCGTCGAAGGTCGGCGACAGCGCCAGCCCCAGCAGGCCGCCGTCGCCGGCGGCGTCGATGCCGGGGACGGTCATGAGCTCCTGGGCGGGGGAGCGGTCCGGGAAGACCTGCAGCAGCCGGCCGCTGTCCCGCTCGCCGACGACCGCGGTGCCGTCGGGCAGCACGACCAGTCCGGTCGGTACGGTGAGCCCGGAGGCGACGACGTTGGGGTCGCCGGCCTGCTCGCCGGAGTTCGGGTCGGCGGGGTCGCCGGGCGCCGGCGGCTGGGTCGGGTCCGCGGGCGGGCCGACCTGCGGCGGCGGGTCCTCGGGCAGCGGGCGGAACGGGCCGGCGGGCTCGTAGCCGTCCGCGCCGCACCCGGTCAGGACGGCGCCGAGCAGCAGGGTGCCGGCTCCCACGCCCGCCCGTCGCCCGCGCCGTCCCACCCCCAGCACAGTACGTGCGCGAGCTGGGAGGGGGCCTACAGTCGGAGCCCGTGCCTCCCGAGATCACCGGTGACAGGATCGTCGGCCCGGACGAGACGCTGCACGTCCTGGTCCCCTCCACGGCGCTGGCCACCGCGGTGCAGGGGATCTCGCCGCGGGTGCGGGCGCACCGCGTGCGGCCCGCCGACGGCCCGCCGTCCGGGGAGGCCGCGCAGGCCCAGGTGTGGGTGCCCGGCGGCGGCACCGGCCCGCAGGACGGGTTCGTGGAGGCGCTGCCCCGGCTGCGGCTGGTGCAGCTGCTCAGCGCCGGAGCCGAGCGGTTCGCCGGCCGGCTGCCCGACGGCGTCGTCCTGTGCAACGCCCGGGGCGCGCACACACCCTCGACGGCCGAGTGGATCATGGCTGCGGTCCTCGCCGCGCAGCGCGGCCTCCCCGAGCTGGTCCGCGAGCAGGCCGCCGGCCGCTGGACTCCGGTCACGTACCGCTCCCTCGTCGGCGCCCGGGTGCTGGTCGTCGGTGCCGGGGACATCGGCCGCACGGTCGGCGCGATGATGGCGCCCTTCGACGTCGAGCTGACCTACGTGGCCCGCACCGCGCGCGAGGGCGTCCACGGCACCGACGAGCTGCCGCGGTTGCTGCCGCAGGCCGACGTCGTCGTCGTCATCGTCCCGGTGACCCCCGGGACGGCCGGCCTGGTCGATGCCGCCTTCCTCGCCGCGATGCCGGACGGCGCCCTGCTGGTCAACGCCGCACGGGGCGTCGTCGTCGACACCGGGGCGCTGCTGGCCGAGCTGCGGGCCGGCCGGCTGCGCGCGGCCCTCGACGTCACCGATCCCGAGCCGCTGCCGGAGGGGCACCCGCTGTGGGAGGCCCCGGGGCTGCTGCTCACCCCGCACGTCGCGGGCATGGTGCCGGAGACCAACGAGCGCGCGGCCGCCGCCGTCGTCGCGCAGGTGCGGCGGGTCCTGGCCGGCAAGCCGCTGCAGAACGTCGTCGACGCGTACTAAGCGGGATCGGGGATCCGGCCGCCGGAGAGCGCGGCCAGGCGGGGGAGGTCGCCGACCCGCAGCACCGGCAGCCGCACCTCGGTGCCGGCCGTGGTGACCAGCCAGAGGTCGGCGCGCCGGCCGATCCGGATGCCGGCCAGCTCCGGCCACGGCACGAGCCGCCGCCCGGTCAGGGAGTGCACGGTGATCCCCTCGTCGCCGACGTCCACGCCCACCCGGACCACCCAGGCGCCGACGAGCACGGGCACGAGCAGGAACACCAGCGTCCAGGTGGCGGCGAAGGCCAGCGGGACGACGCAGACGACGAGCAGGACGACGGGGAGCAACGCCGTCCGGCTCATCCGCATCCGGACGGGGTCAGCCACGTCTGCCGATCCTCCCAGACCCGCTCAGCCGGTCAGCCGGTCCAGCCGGGCCGCCGTGTCACTGCCCGCCGCGGCGGTGTAGACGACGAGCTGCAGGCCCGGTGCGTCGGCCGGGGTGAGCTGGTGGTGCTCGAGCAGCAGCTCGCCGACGTCCGGGTGGCGGAAACGGCGCTCCCCGGAGCTGAACCGGTCGACGTCGTGGCTGGCCCACCCGGCGCGGAAGTGCGGGCTGGCCACCTCCAGCCGGGCGACCAGGTCGACGACCTCCCGGTCGGCCAGCCGCGGCCCGACCTCGGCGCGGAACTGGGTGAGGAAGCGCCGGCTGTCGGTGGTCCAGTCGCCCAGCAGCTCGCGGACGGCGGGATCGGCGAAGACCAGCCACAGCAGGTTCAGGTCCGCGGCCGGCACGGTGGCCACGCCCGGGTAGAGCCGCTCGTAGGCGCGGTTCCAGCCGACGATCGACCAGCTCGCGGTGATCACGTAGGCGGGGGAGGGGCCCAGCGCGTCGAGCAGCCGCTGCACGTGCGCTGGCATGCCGTCGGCGGCACCGGCCGGGACGGCGCCGTGCCCGGCCAGCCGCAGCACGTACTCGTGCTCGGCCGGGGACATCCGCAGCGTGCGGGCCAGGGCGTCGACCACCTGCCGCGACGGCCGGATGTCGCGGCCCTGCTCGAGCCACGTGTACCAGGTGTGGCCCACCCCGGACAGCAGCGCGACCTCCTCGCGCCGCAGCCCGGGGGTGCGGCGGGCGCCGCCGGCGGGCAGCCCGGCGACCCGCGGGTCGACCTGGCGGCGGCGCGAGCGGAGGAAGTCGGCCAGCTCGCGGCGCGCGGTCGCGGACAACGGCGGCTCCTGCGACGTCGGTGGTGGTGTCGGTACCAGTATCAACGGTCTCTCGGGTGGTTCCCGGGAACCGGCCTACGATCCCCGATCGTGACGACCGTCGATGACCGCAGGACCGCAGACGTCAAGCCGCGCAGCCGCGAGGTGACCGACGGCATCGCCAAGGCCCCGGCGCGGGCGATGCTGCGCGCCGTGGGCATGGGGGACGACGACTGGGAGAAGCCGCAGATCGGCGTCGCGTCGTCGTGGAACGAGATCACCCCCTGCAACCTCTCCCTCGACCGGCTGGCCAAGCGGGCCAAGGAGGGCGTGCACGCCGCCGGTGGCTATCCGCTGGAGTTCGGCACCATCTCGGTCTCGGACGGCATCTCCATGGGCCACGAGGGCATGCGCGCCTCGCTGGTCTCGCGGGAGGTCATCGCCGACTCGGTGGAGACGGTGGTCTTCGCCGAGCGGCTCGACGGCACGGTGCTCCTGGCCGGCTGCGACAAGTCGCTGCCCGGGATGCTCATGGCCGCCGCCCGGCTCGACCTCGCCAGCGTGTTCCTCTACTCGGGCTCGACGCTGCCCGGCAGGCTCGGGGACCGCGACCTGACGATCATCGACGTCTTCGAGGCCGTCGGCGCCTGTGCCCGCGGTCTGATCACCCGCGAGGAGCTCGGCGACATCGAGAAGGCCGCGTGTCCCGGGCAGGGCTCGTGCGGCGGCATGTACACCGCCAACACGATGGCCAGCGTCGCCGAGGCGCTCGGCATGGCGCTGCCCGGCAGCGCCGCCCCGCCGGCGCCCGACAGCCGCCGCGACGCCTTCGCGGTCGCCTCGGGCGAGGCCGTGGTCAACCTGCTCCGCAAGGGCATCACCGCCCGCCAGATCATGACCAAGGAGGCTTTCGAGAACGCCATCACCGTGGTCATGGCGCTCGGCGGCTCCACCAACGCCGTCCTGCACCTCATGGCCATGGCCCACGAGGCCCAGGTCGACCTCACCCTCGAGGACTTCAACCGGATCGGTGACCGCACGCCGCACCTGGCCGACGTCAAGCCGTTCGGCCGGTACGTGATGACCGACGTCGACCGCATCGGCGGCGTCCCGGTCGTGCTCCGCGCGCTGCTCGACGCCGGTCTGCTGCACGGCGACGCCCTGACCGTCACCGGCAGGACGATGGCCGAGAACCTCGCCGAGATCGCCCCGCCGGACCCGGACGGCACGATCATCCACGCGATGAACGAGCCGATCCACCGCACCGGCGGGCTGACCATCCTGCGCGGCTCCCTCTCGCCGGACGGCGCCGTGGTGAAGTCGGCGGGCTTCGACGCCGACGTCTTCGAGGGCACCGCGCGGGTCTTCGACGGTGAGCAGGGCGCGATGGACGCGGTCACCGAGGGCACGCTGCAGCCCGGCGACGTCGTCGTGATCCGCTACGAGGGCCCGAAGGGCGGCCCGGGCATGCGCGAGATGCTCGCCGTCACCGGCGCGATCAAGGGCGCGGGGCTGGGCAAGGACGTCCTGCTGCTCACCGACGGCCGGTTCTCCGGCGGGACGACGGGGCTCTGCGTGGGCCACGTCGCGCCGGAGGCCACCGACGGCGGCCCGATCGCGCTGGTGGCCGACGGCGACCGGATCCGGCTGGACCTCGCCGCCCGCACGCTCGACCTGCTCGTCGACGCCGACGAGCTGGACCGCCGGCGGCAGACCTGGCAGCCGCTGCCCCCGCGCTACACGACCGGGGTGCTCGGCAAGTACGCCAAGCTCGTCGGCTCGGCCTCGAAGGGCGCCATCTGCGACTGAAGGCGCTGGTCAGGGCAGGCACCCCCTTGGGGTGAGGCCCGCCCTGCTGCGCTGTTCCCACCCGCGGCCGGTGCCGAGACAGCGGGTGTGGACAGGCTGAGGTGGGTGCTCCTCGCGAGCGCCGTGGTGGTGGGGGCCGTGTGCGCGGTGTCCGCGGGCACGGCCGGTCCCCGGTCCGCCGGTGACGTGGCCGTCGCCGTGATGGGCCTGGCCGCGGCCGCGGTGATCTGGTGCGCCGGCCGCTCGCGGCAGTCGGGCGCGCGGGGGTGGCGGCTGATCGCCGTCGCCCCGGTCCTGCCCGTCGCCGGCTTCCTCGCCGTCGCGGTCGTGGCCCCCGCCGACCCGATGCAGCAGGCGCTGCTGCGCTGGCTGCCCACGACGGCCGGCTACCTGCTCGTGATCCTCGGCGCGCTCACGCTCGTCGACCGGGAGCGGCTGCGCCGCGGTGCCCGGTCCGGCGTCGAGCTCGCGCTCTTCGGCACCGCCTGCGTGCTCGCGGTCCAGCTGCTCGTCCTCGGCCCGGGCCGCAGCTGGCTGGACCTGCGACCGGCCCAGGCGCTCGTGCTGGGCGCCGCCGTCCTGACCACGTCGGCCACGATGACCGCGGCCCTGGTGCTGGTGGGCGTCATCGACAGCCACCGGCAGACCATGGCGCTGGTGCTGCTCGCCGGCATGATCCTCACGACCGCGGGGCGCGCGCTGGCCACCTCCGCGCTCCTCTCCGACTCCCTCGGCGCGACCGATCTGAGCCGCTTCCTCGTCACCGGCGGCCTGGCCCTGCTCGGCGCCGCCGCGCTGGCCGACCCCGGGCCCTGCGCGGACGGGCAGGACTGTCCCCGGCCCCGCAGCGGCCGCTCCACCCAGCTCGGGCAGCTGCTCCCGCACCTCGCCATGGTCGTCGCGCTGCTGAGCGGGGCGATCGCCGGGCTGATCACCGGCCGGTCCAACCCCGTGGTGCTCGCCGGTGTCCTGCTCTGCGCCGTCCTCACCGCCGTGCACCGCTGGGTGACCGCGCGCGACGAGCAGCGCCTGGGCGCGCGGCTGCGGCGCAGCGAGGCCTACTTCCGCTCGCTGGTCTCCTCCAGCGGCGACGCGGTCCTCATCCTCGACGAGGACCTGCGGGTCACCTGGGCCTCGCCGACCCTCGGGACGGCGCTCGGCGAAACCGGCCGCGTGGTGGCCGGCCGGGACCTGCTGGAGCTGGTCCACCCGGAGGACGCGCTGCCGGTCGCCCGCGCGCTGCAGCCGGCCGACGCGGGAGCCCCGGCGACCGGGCTGCTGCCGCTGCGGGTGCGGCACGCCGACGGCACCTGGCGGCAGCTGGAGGCCAGCGTCTCCGACCTGCGCCGCGACGCGTCCGTCGGCGCGGTCGTGCTGCACTGCCGGGACACCACCGACCGCGTCGAGCGCGAGCGCGCCCTGGAGCAGGTGGCCTTCACCGACCCCCTCACCGGCCTGCCCAACCGGGCGGGCAGCGAGCGTGCCGTCGAGGACGCGCTCGCCGCGGCGGGGACCCCCGGCGCGCCGTGCCGCAGCCTGCTGCTGATCGAGCTGGCCGGCCTCGAGGAGGTCCGCGAGAACGCCGGGCTGCACGTGGCCAGCGACGTGCTGGTCGAGATCGGCCGCCGGCTGCGGGCCACCGTCCGCGGCGGGGACATGGTCGCCCGGGTCAGCGGCGGCGCGTTCACCGTCCTCGCCGAGGGCACCCCCCAGGTCGTCGACCTGCTCGCCGACCGCCTGCTGTCGGTCCTCGAACAGCCCCTGGACACCCGCGGCGGCATCTTCGACCTCAGCGGCAGCGTGGGCGTCGTCGAGCTGGAGCCGGGGCTGACCGTCGCCGGGCTGCTGGTGCGGTCCGAGCTCGCCGTGCGCGCGGCGGCGGCCAGCGGTCCCGGGAGCGCCCTGCGCTACCGCGAGGCCCTCGGCTCCGCCGCCGACCGCCGGACCCGGCTGCGGGACGACCTGCCCGGCGCCTGGACCCGCGGCGAGCTCTCGGTCCTCTTCCAGCCCGTGGTCTGCCTCGAGCAGCAGCGGGTGACCGGCGTCGAGGCGCTGCTGCGCTGGCGGCACCCGGAGCTCGGGGAGGTGCCCCCGGCCGAGTTCGTGCCGATCGCCGAGCGCGCCGGCGTCATCGGGGAGCTGCAGCGGTGGGCCCTCGAGCAGGCGGCCGCCGCGGCGGTCCTGCTCCCGGAGACCGGCGCCCCGCTGCGGCTGGGCGTGAACATCTCCGCGTCGCACGTCGCCGCCCGCACCCTCGTCGGTGACGTGGCCGCGGTGCTGCGCTCGACGGGCCTGGCCCCCGAGCGGCTGGTCCTCGAGATCACCGAGGCGACGGTGGACGCCGACGGCGACCACGTGGCCGTCGACATCGAGGCGCTGCGGCTCATGGGCGTGCACGTCGCCCTCGACGACTTCGGCACCGGGCACTCGTCGATGGCGCACCTGACCCGGCTGCCGATCGACGTCCTCAAGCTGGACCGCTCCTTCGTGTCCCGGATCGACCGGGACCCCAAGAGCCGGGCCCTGTTCGAGTCGGTCGTGGCCATCGGCCGCGCCCTGGGCCTCGACGTCGTGGCCGAGGGCGTGGAGACCCCGGCCCAGCTCGGTGCCCTGCGCGGCGCCGGCTGCGGGTTCGCCCAGGGCTTCCTGCTGGCCCGGCCGATGCGGCTGGGCGAGCTCACCGACCTGCTCTGCGACGGCGCCGGCCTCCTGTGGCCCGGCCTCGTCGGCTCCCGATGACGACCGGGGCACCGGCCGGGCGGCGCACCTCCGACCGGCCGGCCGGCGGCCGCGCCCGGGGACGGCGCCGCGACACCGCGGCCGCGCTCGGCCTGCTGGCCGTCCTCGGCGTGGCGATCGCGGTGGTCGAGACGACGGCCGCGGACGCCGCCCTGAGCGTCGGCCCGGCCCTGCTCGCGGCCGGCTCGTGGGTCGCCGCCCTCGTCGTGGCGCGGCACGGAGCCCGGCTGCCTGCCGGCTCCACCGGGCCGTGGCGCGCCTTCGCCCTCGCCACCGGGCTGCTGGGCCTGGGGCAGGCGGCCAGCGCGCTGGTCGGCGTCGGGGTCAACACCAGCGAGGCGGGCTGGCACGACCTGCCGCTGGTGGCCGCCGTGCCCGTCGCCCTCACCGCGTGCGCCCGGCTGCTGCCCGCCGCCGGTCGCCGGCCCATCGGGTCCCGCGCGCTGCTCGACGGCGGCATCGTGCTCGTGGCGGTCGCGCTGCTGGGCGAGGCGCTCCTGGCCGACGCCGCCGCCCGCTCGGGCGGCGTCGCCGACGCGCTCGTCTCCGTCGGCTACCCGGCCGTGGGCGCCCTGCTCTGCGGCGTCGGGCTGGTCACGGTGGCCGCCGTCGACGACGCCCGGCGCCCCGCGGCCGCCTGGCTGCTGACCGCCTTCGTGGCGCTCGCCGTCGTGGTGGTCAGCGGCGCCCTCGCGGTCACCCTGCGCAGCACCGGCCTCGACGTCGTCACCGGCCTGGCCTGGCTGGCCATGCTCGGCGCCGGGATCCGGGCGGTCGACGCCGACCCCGGCCGGCTCCGCGAGGACCCCGAGCAGCCGGGCGCGCTGCCGCTGGCCGGCGTGGTCTTCAGCAACTGCGCGGCCTTCGGCGTCGCCCTGTTCCTCGCCGTCGGGGTCGCCGTGGGGCGCTCCGTCTCCGCGGTGGAGGGGGTCGGCATCACCGTGCTCATGCTGCTGACCTTCGTGCGCTGCCTCCTCTGGGCCGCCGACGGGGAGCGGCTGACCCGCCGCGTCCGCCGCACCGAGGGGTGGCTGCGGGCGCTGCTGCACAGCGGCGAGGCGGTCACCGTCCTGCTCGACGGCGAGGGCCGGGTCGCCTGGGCCACCGGGCCGGTGCGCGACCAGCTCGGCTGGGCCGCCCGCGATCTCTCCGGCCGTGCCCTGCTCGCCCTGGTCCACCCCGGCGACCGGGAGCTCCTCGGGCGCGTGGCGGCCGCGGTGCGCGCCGGAGGGCAGCCGGTGGAGCTGCCCGCGACGCTGCGCCTGGGCACCCGCGACGGCGACTGGCGCGACGTCGAGGTCTCCGGCGCGGCCCGCACCGGGGGAGAGGACGACGGGCTGGTCCTGCACCTGCGCGACGTCAGCGCCCGCGGCCGCACCCAGCGGGAGCTCGAGCGGCTGGCCTACACCGACTTCCTCACCGGCCTGCCCAACCGCGCCCGGTTCATGGCCGCCCTGGCCGACCAGGACACCGCCCAGGCGTGCGTGCTGCTCATCGACCTCGACGGGTTCAAGGCGGTCAACGACGTGGCCGGCCACGACGCCGGCGACCGGCTGCTGTGCGAGGTGGCCGAGAGCCTGCGCGCGGCCGCCCGCGAGAAGGACGTCGTGGCGCGGCTCGGTGGCGACGAGTTCGCCGTCCTCGTGCGCGCCGACCGCGCGGAGGCGACGGCTCTGGCCGAGCGCCTGGTGGACCTGCTCGACCGGGAGCACCGCCCGGCCACGCCCGGCGGGACGACGTCCCAGGGGCCGGTGTTCGCGGTCTCCGGCAGCGTCGGCCTGGCCGAGCTGCGCCCGGGCACCGACCCCTCGGAGGCCCTGCGCCGCGCCGACCTCGCGCTGCGGACGGCGAAGTCCGACGGGAAGAACTGCGTCCGCTCGTCGGGAGAGGCCCTCGACCGCGCCGTCGACCGGCGGGCCGGCCTGGCGCGCGACCTGCCCGCGGCGATCGCCGACGGGCACCTGACGGTGGCCTTCCAGCCGGTGGTCGGCGTCCTCGAGCGGCGCATCCTGGGCCTGGAGGCCCTCGTCCGGTGGCAGCACCCGGAGTACGGCGCCGTCCCGCCCGACGAGTTCGTCGGCCTGGCCGAGGACGACGGCCTGGTCGTCCCCCTCCAGCGCTGGGTGCTCGGCGCCGCCACCGCTGCGCTGGCTCCGCTGCTGGCCGCCGGGTACGACGTGCAGCTCGGCGTGAACATCTCCATCCGCCACCTGCAGGCCGGCTGCCTGGCCGCCGACGTCGCGCGGGCGCTGGCCGACTCGGGCGTGCCGGCGCACCGACTGATGCTCGAGATCACCGAGTCGGTGCTCATGGGCGCGGGCGACCGGATGGAGGGCGACCTGGCCGCGCTGCGGGAGATGGGCTGCGTCCTCTCCCTCGACGACTTCGGCAAGGGCCACTCCTCCCTGGCGCGGCTGGCCCGGCTGCCGGTCGACGTGCTCAAGATGGACCGCGCCTTCGTCGCCCACATCGAGGACGACCCGCGCACCGCCGTGCTCGTCGGCAGCGTCATCGAGCTCGGGCGCACGCTCGGCATGGACGTCGTGGCCGAGGGCGTGGAGACCGCCGGCCAGCTGGCCGCGCTCGACCGGCTCGGCTGCCGGTTCCTGCAGGGTTTCCTGCTCGGCGAGCCGGTGCCCGCCGGGGAGCTGTCGGCGCTGCTGGCCGGGTTCGACCCCGCGGTGCTCGACGGCGCGGGCATCCCGTCCCACGTCTGACAGCCGCCACGCCCACACAGTGGGACGACATGGTTGACGACCGGACCGCCGAGGCGCACAGTGGGCGGGTGCGCTCGGCCTGCCTGCTCCTCGTAGTCGCCTAGCGCGTCGGTGGCCCGACCGACGCGCTGACCCCTCTGTGCCCGCAGGCACGAGGGGTCTTTCGTTTGCGGGCCCCGGACACCCCGCCGGACGACGGCCACTCGCGCCCGCAGGCACCCGCGCCGCACACCGCACGGCCCCCGAACCGAGGCCCCGACCGGGGCACTGCCAGGAGACGCCATGAACAGCACCACCCCGGGCGAGTCCGCCACCCGCGAAGCGGCCGCGTCGCTCACCGGTGTCGAGACGACCGCCCGCTCGGTCGCGGCCGCCGCCGAGCCGGCGACCGGCATCACGGGGGCGCAGAGCCTCGTCCGGTCGCTCGAGGCGGTCGGCGTCGAGGTGGTGTTCGGGATCCCGGGCGGGGCGATCCTGCCCGCCTACGACCCGCTGTTCGACTCCAAGGTGCGCCACGTCCTGGTCCGCCACGAGCAGGGCGCCGGCCACGCGGCCACCGGCTACGCGCAGGCCACCGGGCGGGTCGGCGTCTGCATGGCGACCTCCGGGCCGGGCGCGACCAACCTGGTGACCCCGCTGGCCGACGCGCACATGGACTCGGTCCCGATCGTGGCCATCACCGGCCAGGTGCCCAGCGCCGCGATCGGCACCGACGCCTTCCAGGAGGCCGACATCCGCGGCATCACGATGCCGATCACCAAGCACAACTTCCTGGTCACCGACGCCCGCGAGATCCCGCAGCGGATCGCCGAGGCCTTCCACCTGGCCTCCACCGGCCGGCCCGGTCCCGTCCTCGTCGACATCCCCAAGGACGTTCTGCAGGCGACCACCGACTTCTCCTGGCCGCCGCGGCTGGAACTGCCCGGCTACAAGCCGACCACCCGCCCGCACGGCAAGCAGGTGCGCGAGGCCGCCACGCTGATCGCCGGCGCCCGCCGGCCGGTGCTCTACGTCGGAGGCGGCGTCCTCAAGGCGCAGGCCACCGCGGAGCTGGCCGAGCTGGCCGAGCTGACCGGCGCACCGGTGGTCACCACCCTCATGGCCCGCGGCGCGTTCCCGGACAGCAGCCCGCAGCACCTGGGCATGCCCGGCATGCACGGCACGGTCGCCGCGGTCACCGCGCTGCAGAAGTCCGACGTCATCGTCGCCCTGGGCGCGCGCTTCGACGACCGGGTGACCGGCCAGCTCTCCTCGTTCGCCCCCGACGCGCAGGTGGTGCACGCCGACATCGACCCGGCCGAGATCGGTAAGAACCGCCGGGCCGACGTGCCGATCGTCGGCGACGCGCGGGAGACCATCGCCGAGCTCGTGACCGCGCTGCGCGCCGAGCACGAGGCGGGCCGCACCCCCGATCTCGCCGCCTGGTGGGCGCAGCTGGAGCAGTGGCGCTCGACCTACCCGCTGGGCTACGACTGGCCCGAGGACGGCACGCTCTCGCCGCAGTACGTCATCGAGCGGCTGGGCGCGATCGCCGGGCCGGACGCGATCTACACCGCCGGCGTCGGCCAGCACCAGATGTGGGCCGCGCAGTTCATCCGCTACGAGAAGCCCGGCACCTGGCTCAACAGCGGCGGCCTCGGGACGATGGGCTACGCCGTCCCCGCGGCGATGGGCGCCAAGTACGGCCGCCCGGAGACCACGGTCTGGGCCATCGACGGCGACGGCTGCTTCCAGATGACCAACCAGGAGCTGGCCACCTGCGCCATCGAGGGCATCCCGGTCAAGATCGCCGTCATCAACAACGGCAACCTCGGGATGGTCCGCCAGTGGCAGACCCTCTTCTACGAGGGCCGCTACTCCAACACCAAGCTGCACGCGCTCAACGAGGACGGCACCCCCAAGCCGGTGCGCATCCCCGACTTCGTCCTGCTCGCCGAGGCGATGGGGTGCGTCGGGCTGCGCTGCGAGACCAAGGACGACGTCGACGCGGTGATCGAGAAGGCCATGGCGATCGACGACGCCCCGGTGGTCATCGACTTCGTGGTCGGCCACGACGCCCAGGTGTGGCCGATGGTCGCCGCCGGCGCCAGCAACGACGACATCATGGCCGCGCGCGGCATCCGCCCGGTCTTCGGCGACGGCCAGGTCTGAGGAGACAGCGAGAGATGACCCGCCACACCCTGTCGGTCCTCGTCGAGAACAAGTCCGGCGTCCTCGCCCGGGTCTCGGCGCTGTTCAGCCGGCGCGCGTTCAACATCGAGTCGCTGGCCGTCGGCCCGACCGAGAACCCCGACCTGTCCCGGATGACGATCGTCGTCGACGCGGAGACCGCGCCGCTGGAGCAGATCACCAAGCAGCTGAACAAGCTCATCGAGGTCATCAAGATCGTCGAGCTCGAGTCGACCGCCGCGGTCCAGCGCGAGCTGCTGCTGGTCAAGGTGCGCGCGCCGATGGCCGACCGCACGCAGGTGCTGCAGACCGCCGAGCTGTTCCGCGCGCACGTCGTCGACGTCAACACCGAGACCGTGACGCTGGAGGCGACCGGCACCCCGGACAAGCTCCAGGCCCTGCTCGCCGTCCTCGCCCCGCTGGGGATCAAGGAGATGGCGCAGTCGGGCACAGTCGCCCTGGGGCGGGGTCCGCGGTCGATGTCGGGCGCCGGTACCTTGCGCCCGGTCGAGCGCACCGCCTAGACCCCAGCCCCGTCAGGGCCGAAGTGGCCACTTTGGCCCTCCCGCTATCGAAGGAGCACCACCGCATGGCCGCCGAGATCTTCTACGACGACGACGCCGACCTGTCGATCATCCAGGGGCGCACCGTCGCCGTCCTGGGCTACGGCAGCCAGGGGCACGCCCACGCGCTGTCGCTGCGCGACTCGGGCGTCGACGTCCGGGTGGGCCTGCCCGAGGGCAGCAAGAGCCGGCCCAAGGCCGAGGCCGAGGGTCTGCGGGTCGTGACGCCGTCCGAGGCCGCCGCCGAGGCCGACCTGATCATGATCCTGGCGCCCGACCACGTGCAGCGGAACCTGTACAAGGAGTCGGTCGAGCCCAACCTGCAGGACGGCGACGCGCTGTTCTTCGGCCACGGCTTCAACATCCGCTTCGGCTACATCAAGCCCCCGGCCGGTGTGGACGTCGCCATGGTCGCCCCGAAGGGCCCGGGCCACCTCGTGCGCCGCGAGTTCGAGAACGGCAAGGGCGTGCCCTGCCTGGTCGCCGTGGAGCAGGACGCCAGCGGCTCGGCGCTGCCGCTGGCGCTGTCCTACGCCAAGGCGATCGGCGGCGCGCGGGCCGGCGTCATCAAGACCACCTTCGCCGAGGAGACCGAGACCGACCTGTTCGGCGAGCAGGCCGTGCTCTGCGGCGGCATGTCGGCGCTCGTGGCCGCGGGCTTCGAGACCCTCATCGAGGCCGGCTACCAGCCCGAGATCGCCTACTTCGAGTGCCTGCACGAGCTCAAGCTGATCGTCGACCTCATGTACGAGGGCGGCATCGCCAAGCAGCGCTGGTCGGTGTCCGACACCGCCGAGTACGGCGACTACACGACCGGCCCGAAGATCGTCGACGAGCACGTCAAGGCGACGATGAAGGACGTCCTCGCGGCCATCAAGGACGGCTCCTGGGCCGCCGCGTTCATCGCCGACCAGGACGCCGGCGCGCCGGACTTCAAGCGCCGCCGGGCCGAGGCCGAGGCGCACCCGATCGAGGAGACCGGGCGCAAGCTGCGCGGCCTGATGAGCTGGGTGTCGGCGTCGGACGACTACACCGGGACCGCCGCCCGCAACTGACGACCGACGAGAGGCCCCCGCTGCCGGTTCGGCAGCGGGGGCCTCGGTCTGTCGGGACGGGGTCCTCTCACTACCGCCCGCCGCGGGCGGCGAAGAACCGGGTGGACGCCGGCTGCCTGAGCAGCACGACCATGCCGGCGCCGACGGCGGCGAGCACGACCGACCAGAAGGCGAACTGCCCCTGGACCAGCGACGTGACGATCCCGAGGACACCCAGGCCGGCGGTGACCCCGCCGCCGATGGTCAGCACCCGGCCGCCCCGGCCGGTCAGCGCCTGGACGCCGCCCCAGATGTTCACGGCGGCGATCGCCAGGTAGAGCGCCCCGAAGACGCCGAACACCGGGATGACCGAGGCCGCGGCCAGGAGCACGAGCGCGTTCAGCAACGCGAAGAACGCGACGAGGAACCCGAGCAGGACCGCGCCGAGCACCTGGGCTGGCCGCCGGGCGACCGGGCCGGACGGCACCGGCGCACCCGGCGCGAGGGGTTCCGGCTGGGATCCGCTGGGACCGGTCATCGGACGGCCGGCGGTCAGCGACCGCGGCGCGCGCGGTGCGCGGCGAAGAACGCGGCGGCCGGCTTCATGGCGAGCAGGACGACGATCGCCACCGCGGCCAGGAAGAACAGCAGGCTCCAGATGACGCCGCCGGCCCCGTTGACGTCGGCGTCGGCGAGGCTCCCGATCAGGCCCAGCCCGGTGAAGAAGACCGCGATCGACCCGCCCACGAGGAGCATGACGCGGCTGCGGCCGGTCAGCGCCCAGATCGCGCCCCAGATCATCACGACGGTCCAGGCCAGCATCAGCAGGCCGATGACGACCCCGACGCCCACGGCCGCGCCGGCCGCCGACCCGATGCCCGGGACGAGGTCGTCCAGGTCGCCGGACGCGCCGCCGACCGCCGCCACGAAGACGAGCAGGATCAGGCTGAAGACGACGCCGATGGCGCCGAAGACGAAGCCGAGGACCGCCGCGGTGATGACGCCGCCGGGCTTGGCGGGCACCGCCGACTGCCCGTACTGCCCGTACTGCTGCGCGTAGCCGCCCGGCTGCCCGTACTGCTGCGGGTAACCCGGCTGCTGGCCGTAGGGCTGGCCCTGGCCGTACTGCCCGTACTGCTGGCCGTACGGCTGCTGGGGCTGCCCGTACTGCTGCCCGTACCCCTGGCCGTACTCCTGGCCCTGCGGCTGGCCGTACTCCTGGCCGTACCCCGGGCTGCCCTGGGGCTGCCCGTACTGCTGCGGCTGGCCGTACTGCGAGCCGGAGCCCGAGCCGTGCTCGTTGTCCTGGGTGCTCATGATCTCCTCCGTCGGCGCCGGCTGTGCCGACTCTGCGTGAGCAGCATCTCGGCCGGACCACCGCCCGGCAAGCACGCCCACCCCTTCGGCGGGGGGTGTCGCGCCGGGGTGACCTCGCCACGGAGCGTGCGCGGGAGGGGCTGGCCGGGGCAGCGCGGGGCTCCGTCCCTAGGCTGTGGACCCGTGTCCACGAGCGCGCCCGTCGTCCTGATCGCCGAAGAACTCGCCCCGAGCGTGCTGGAGGTACTCGGGAACGAGGTCGAGATCCGTCACGTCGACGGCGCCGACCGGTCCGCCCTGCTTCCGGCGCTCGCCGACGCTGCGGCCGTCATGATCCGCAGCGCCACCCAGATCGACGCCGAGGCGCTGGCCGCCGCGCCGAACCTGAAGGTGGTCGCGCGCGCCGGGATCGGCCTGGACAACGTGGACGTCGCCGCCGCCACCGAGCGCGGGGTCATGGTGGTCAACGCGCCGACGTCGAACATCGTCAGCGCCGCCGAGCACGCCGTGGCCCTGCTGCTGGCCGCCGCCCGCCACATCCCCGCCGCCGACGCGTCGCTGCGCGAGGGCACCTGGAAGCGCTCGAAGTTCAGCGGCGTCGAGGTGACCGACAAGGTCGTCGGCGTCGTCGGGCTGGGCCGGATCGGTCAGCTGGTCGCCCAGCGGCTGGCCGCCTTCGGCGTCACGCTCATCGCCTACGACCCCTACATCCAGCCCGGTCGGGCGGCGCAGCTCGGTGTCCGCATGGTGTCGCTGGAGGAGCTGCTCCGCGAGGCGGACTTCATCACCGTCCACCTGCCGAAGACGCCGGAGACCCTCGGGCTGATCGGTGCCGCGGAGCTGGCCACCACCAAGCGCGGGGTGATCATCGTCAACGCGGCCCGCGGGGGGCTCGTCGACGAGGCGGCGCTGGCCGACGCGCTGCGCTCCGGGCAGGTGGGTGCCGCGGGCATCGACGTGTACGCCAAGGAGCCGTGCACCGACAGCCCGCTGTTCGGCCTGCCCAACACGGTGGTCACCCCGCACCTGGGCGCCTCGACCACGGAGGCGCAGGACAAGGCCGGCACCGCGGTGGCGCACTCGGTGCGACTGGCGCTGCAGGGCGAGTTCGTCCCCGACGCGGTGAACGTCCAGGCCGGTGGCGTCGTCGCCGAGGACGTGCGGCCGGGCCTGCCCCTGGCCGAGAAGCTCGGCCGGCTGTTCACCGCGGTCGCCGGCGGGCTGGCCCAGTCGGTCACCGTCGACGTCCGGGGCAAGATCGCCGAGTTCGACGACTCGGTGCTCCAGCTCGCGGTCCTCAAGGGCGTGTTCTCCGACGTCATCGAGGAGCAGGTCACCTACGTCAACGCCCCGCTGTTCGCCGAGCAGCGCGGCCTCGACGTCGCGCTGACCAGCGACGAGGAGAGCCCCGACTACCGCAACCTCGTGAGCGTGCACGGCGCGATGGCCGACGGCACGGAGGTCACCGTCTCCGGCACGCTGTTCGGCAAGAACCAGGTGCCCAAGCTCGTCGAGATCAACGGCTTCGACATGGACCTGGACCCGTCGGGCTACCTGCTGTTCTTCGTCTACACCGACCGGCCCGGCGTCGTCGGCACCGTCGGCGCCGCGCTGGGGGAGGCCGGCATCAACATCGCCGGTGCCCAGGTAAGCCGCACGCAGCGCGGCGGCGAGGCGCTCATGGCGGTGACCGTGGACAGCCCCGTGCCGGCCGAGCTGCTCGGCGACATCGCCGGCCGGATCGGCGCGCGCGAGGCCCGCTCGGCGGACCTCACCCCGCGCTGAAATAGGGTCTCTCCCCATGCGCCTGGCAGTGATCCCTGGAGACGGCATCGGCCCCGAGGTGGTGGCCGAGGGCCTCAAGGTCCTCCGCGAGGTGGCTCCCGACGTGGAGAGCACCCCGTACGACCTCGGTGCCATGCGGTGGCAGCGGACGGGGGAGCTGCTCCCCGACACGGTGCTCGACGAGCTGCGCGGGCACGACGCGATCCTGCTCGGGGCCATCGGTGACCCCAGCGTCCCGCCGGGGATCCTCGAGCGGGGGCTGCTGCTGCGGCTGCGCTTCGAGCTCGACCACCACGTCAACCTGCGCCCGGCCCGGCTCTTCGACGGCGTGCGCAGCCCGCTGGCCGACCCCGGCCCGATCGACATGCTGTGCGTGCGCGAGGGCACCGAGGGGCCCTACGTCGGCAACGGCGGCGTCCTGCGCAAGGACACCCCGCACGAGATCGCCACCGAGGTCAGCCTCAACACCGCCTTCGGCGTCGAGCGGGTCGTCCGGTACGCGTTCGAGCGGGCGACGGCCCGCCCCCGCCGGCACCTCACGCTGATCCACAAGACCAACGTGCTCACCCACGCCGGCTCGCTGTGGTCACGGGTCGTCGAGGAGGTCGCGGCGGAGTTCCCCGAGGTCACCGTCGCCTACCAGCACGTCGACGCCGCGACGATGTTCTTCATCACCGACCCCGGCCGCTACGACGTCATCGTGACCGACAACCTCTTCGGCGACATCGTCACCGACGTCGCCGCGGCGGTCACCGGCGGCATCGGCCTGGCCGCCAGCGGCAACCTCGACGCCTCCGGCACCAACCCGAGCATGTTCGAGCCGGTGCACGGCTCGGCGCCCGACATCGCCGGCCAGGGCAAGGCCGACCCCACGGCGACCGTGCTGTCGGTGGGCCTCCTGCTCGAGCACCTCGGCCGCACCGACCAGGCGAAGAAGGTCAACGCCGCGGTCGCCTTCGACCTGTCCACCCGCGAGCCGCAGGGCCCGGTGCGCACCCAGGAGGTCGGCGACCGCCTCGCGGCGCTCGCCAGCGGCTGAGCGGTCACCGCCGCCGTCCCCGGTACGGGAGTGCCGAGGACGGCGGACGACGTGCTTTACTCGACGTGATGCACCCCACCGGCCTGATCATCATCGCCTAGCGCGCAGTCACCCTCCCGACTGCGCGCAGACCTCCCGTACCCGGGGGGTCTTTTTCGTGTTCGGGCCGTTGCCGACACCCCCGGAGAACCGATGTCCCTCGATCCCGCCACCGACCTCGACTTCCACGTCTTCGACACCACCCTGCGCGACGGCGCCCAGCGCGAGGGCGTCAGCTACTCGGTCGCCGACAAGCTCGCGGTCGCCCGCCTGCTCGACGAGATCGGGGTCGGCTTCATCGAGGGCGGGTGGCCCGGGGCGCTGCCCAAGGACACCGAGTTCTTCGCCCGCGCCCGCTCCGAGCTCAAGCTGCGGCACGCCCAGCTGGTCGCCTTCGGTGCCACCCGCAAGGCCGGCGTCCGGGTCGAGGAGGACGCCCAGGTGCGCGCCCTGCTGGACGCCGAGACCCCGGTGGTCTGCCTGGTCGCGAAGTCCGACGTCCGGCACGTGCGGGAGGCGCTGCGGACGACGCTCGAGGAGAACCTCGCGATGGTGGCCGACACCGTCGCCTTCTTCGTGGCGCACGGCCGCCGGGTGTTCCTCGACTGCGAGCACTTCTTCGACGGCTACAAGGCCGACCGCGACTACGGCGTGCGCGTGCTCGAGGCCGCGTTCGGCGCCGGGGCCGAGGTCGGCGTCCTGTGCGACACCAACGGCGGGATGCTGCCGATGGACGTCGCGCGGGTCGTCGCCGACGTCCGGTCGCGCACCAGCGGCAGGCTGGGCATCCACTGCCAGGACGACACCGGCTGCGCGGTGGCCAACAGCCTGGCCGCCGTCGAGGCCGGGGTGACCCACGTGCAGGGGACGGCGAACGGCTACGGGGAGCGGGCCGGCAACGCCGACACCTTCGTGCTGATCGCCAACCTGGTCACCAAGATGGGCCTGCCGGTCGTGCCGGCGGAGTGCCTCCCCGAGCTGCAGCGGGTCAGCCACGCGATCGCCGAGCTGGCCAACATCGCCCCCGACGACCACCAGCCCTTCGTCGGGGTGTCGGCGTTCGCGCACAAGGCCGGCCTGCACGCCTCCGCGATCAAGGTCAGCCCGGAGCTGTACAACCACCTGGACCCGACCGTCGTCGGCAACGACATGCGCATCCTGGTCACCGAGATGGCCGGCCGGGCCTCGGTCGAGCTGAAGGGCCGCGAGCTCGGCGTGGACCTCGACGGCCAGGCCGACGCGATCGGCCGGGTCGTCGACCAGGTCAAGGTGCTCGAGGCCGACGGCTGGTCGTTCGAGGCCGCCGACGCCTCCTTCGAGCTGCTGCTGCGCGCCCAGCTGCCCGACGCGCCGGCCCCGCTGTTCGAGCTGGAGAGCTACAAGACCTCCGTCGAGCACTGGAGCAACGGCGTCGTGGTCAGCGAGGCCACGGTCAAGGTGCACGTGGACGGCGAGCGGATCATCAGCACCGGGGAGGGCAACGGCCCGGTCAACGCCCTGGACAACGCGCTCCGCCAGGCACTGGTCAGCCGGTACCCGCGGCTGGCCGACGTCTCGCTGGCCGACTACAAGGTCCGCATCCTGGGCTGGAAGGGCGGCACCAGTGCGACCACGCGGGTGCTGGTCAGCACCACCGACGGCGTGGGCGAGTGGACCACCGTGGGCGTCCACGACAACGTCGTCGAGGCCTCCTGGCACGCCCTCGTCGACGCCCTCACCTACGCCGTCCGGCTGCGCTGAGCGCGAGGACCGCGTCCCGGGTCCTCCGGGACGCGGTCCTCGGCCGGCGGTCAGTGGGCGTACTCGCTGCGGCGCCACACCATGGCCAGCGCCATCAGCGGCAGCATCAGCACGTGGCCGGCGGTGAAGAGGAAGTCCCCGGAGACCGCCCCCGCCCAGTACGGCACCAGCAGGACGACGAACGGCAGGTACATCGCCGCCGACATCTCGAGGATCGCGGGCCACGAGTGCCGTCGGAAGCGCATCCAGGCGCCCATCCCGATCGCCATGTTGGTCGCCATGACCATGGCGTGGACGTCGACCCGGTCGTCCAGGCCCGGCCAGACCAGGGCCTCGAGTGGGCCCAGGGCCATCATCCCGACGACCATCGCGACGACCATCTCGAGGTAGTGCCGGACGTAGTGCCAGGCGTGCCGGGTGCGGGAGTGCTCGTGCGGGGTGCGGATCTGCGTCGACATGCGGCAAGGGTCGGGCGGCGCGGTGCCGGTGCCACGTGCCGGAGGTCACGACGACGGGTCACGACCCGGCATGACCCCCGTCAGAGCAGGTCGAGCGCCCGGGCCCGCAGCGCCGCCTGGGTCCGGTCCCGGGCGCCGAGCTTGGCCAGGACGTTGGTCACGTGGTTCTTGACGGTCCCCTCCGCGAGGAACAGCGACCCGGCGATCTCCCGGTTGCTGAGCCCGTCGGCGAGCAGCCTCAGCACGTCGAGCTCCCGGTCCGACAGCGGCACGACCAGGGGCTGGGGACGGGGCCGCGGGACGTCGTCCAGCTGGGCGAACCGCGCCACCACCTTGGCCGCCACCGACGGCTGCAGCACCGACTCGCCGCGCGCCGCCGACAGCACGGCCTCGACCAGGCGCTCGGAGGAGACGTCCTTGAGCAGGTAGCCGAGCGCGCCGGCGCGCAACGCGGCGAAGACGTCCTCGTCGTCGTCGAAGGTGGTCAGCGCCAGCACCGCGACGCCGGGCTGCTCGACCCGCAGGCGCCTCGTCGTCGCGATGCCGTCGAGCACCGGCATGTGGAGGTCCATCAGGACGACGTCCGGCGCCAGCGCGGCCGCCAGCTCCAGGGCCTGCTGCCCGTTCCCGGCCTCGCCGACGACCGCGACCTCCGGCCGGGCGCCCAGCAGCGTGACCAGGGCCTCGCGGAACAGCGCCTGGTCGTCGACGACCAGCACGCGGACGGGGCAGCTCACCCGGGGACCTCGACGAGCAGCGCCGTTCCGCCGCCCGGCTGGGACTCGACCCGCAGCCGTCCGCCCACCCGCGCGGCCCGCTCCTCCAGCCCCAGCAGGCCGAACGCGCGCCGGCCGTCGTCCGCCGGACGATCGGGGAGGCCCCGGCCGTCGTCCCGGACCGCCAGCCGCACCGTGCCGTCGTCGCCGAAGGTCAGGGTGACCCGCGCGGACGTGGCGTCGGCGTGCTTGCGCACGTTGGTCAGGCCCTCCTGGGCCGACCGGTACAGCGACTCCTCCGTCGGTGCCGGGAGGCGGCGCTCGACACCGGACACCTCCAGCGTGGCCGGGACACCCGCCGCCGAGGCCTGCGCGGTCAGCTCCTCCAGTGCCGCACGCAGCGGCGGGGCCGTCCGCTGCTCGCGCAGCGCGGCGACCGACCGGCGCACCTCGGCGAGGGCCTCGCCGGCCTGCTGCTGGGCCTTGGCCAGGACGGCGTCGGCGCGGCCCGGGTCGGTCGGGAGCACCGCGCGGGCCGCCTGCACCTGCATCTGGACCACCGTCAGGTGGTGGCCCAGGCCGTCGTGGATGTCGCGGGCGAGCCGGTTGCGCTCCTGCGTGGTGGCCAGCTCCTCGGCCTGCGCCGCGTACCCGCGGAGCCGCTCGTTGGCCGCGGCCAGCTCGGCCCGGGCCCGCTGCGCCTGCCGGAGCAGCGCGGTGACCACCGCGGTGAACACCGCCGCCCCGAGCAGACCCAGCCCGTTCCGGAGGAAGTCGGCCCACCCCATGCCGAGGTGCACGAGGGGCACGAGCGCGGTCACCCCGGCGGCGGCGGGCAGCGGGAGCAGCAGGACGCACTGGGCGACGAGGACCAGGAGCAGGAGCGTCGCACCGACGCCGGCCTGCGCCGCCCCGAACACCAGCACGCCCAGCGGCAGGGCGACGCAGACGTACGCGGCGGTCAGCCAGTACCGGCGCGGCGCGGGCCGGCGGGAGAGCCAGGGGAGGGCGGGCACGGCCAGCGCGGCGAACACGGTGCCGAGGCCGACGGCGAGGAGCGGGTGGGCGTCGTCGGTGGCCTCGACGGCGACGGTGAGCAGCGCGACGCAGGTCAGCACCGCGAGGGCGCGGGTCACGCGGACACTGTCCGCCGCCGGGACCGGCCGGTCAACGACGTGGTCGGCCGGCCGGCCGACACCTCACCCCAGGGGGTCCAACCGCCGCTTGAGCAGGCAGAAGGGGTTGCCCTCGGGGTCGGCCAGCACGTGCCACCCCTCGTCGCCGGTCTGGCCGACGTCGGCCGGGGTGGCGCCGAGGGCCAGCAGGCGCTCGAGTTCGGCGTCCTGGTCCCGGTCGGTGGCGTTGAGGTCCAGGTGCAGTCGGGGCTTGCCGGGGCTGGGGTCGGCCACCGGGCCGAAGACGAGGGTCGGTGCCGGGCCGCCGAAGCCGGCCTCGGGGCCGATCTCGACCGCGCCGTCGTCGTCGCGGGAGAGCACCCGGTAGTCGAGGACCTGTGCCCACCAGGCGGCCAGCGCCTCGGGGTCGCGGCAGTCGACGACGATCTCGCTGAGCCGGCACGCCATGCCGCGACGGTAGGGCCCCGGCCGCACGGCCGCGACGGCGCGGGCGCGGGCCGGCCGGTGCGGGTCAGTAGCCTCGACCCGTGCGCATCGTCCGTTTCGCCTCGCCCTCGGGCATGTCCTTCGGAGTCCTCGACGGGGACGGCCACGTGGCCCAGATCGAGGGCCACCCGTTCGGCACCATCTCCTTCACCGGTCAGCGCTTCGCGCAGGCCGACGTCCGGCTGCTGTCGCCGATCCTCCCCAGCAAGGTGGTCTGCGTCGGCAAGAACTACGCCGCGCACATCGAGGAGATGAAGACCGGCGAGGCCCCGGCGGAACCGCTGCTGTTCCTCAAGCCGTCGACGTCGGTGATCGGCCCCGGCGACGCCATCCGGATCCCGCCGGGCAGCGCCAACGTGCACCACGAGGCGGAGCTGGCCGTGGTCATCGGCGCCCGCGGCGCCCGGCACGTCAGCCCGGAGCAGGCGCTGTCGAGCGTCTTCGGCTACACGATCGGCAACGACGTCACCGAGCGGGACATGCAGAAGAGCGACGGGCAGTGGACCCGCGCCAAGGGCTTCGACAGCTTCTGCCCGCTCGGCCCGTGGATCGAGACCGACCTGGCCGGCCTCGGCAAGGACCCGGCCGACCTCGAGATCACCTGCACGGTGGACGGCGAGCTGCGCCAGCAGGGGCGCACCAGCCAGCTGCTGTTCGACGTGCCGACGCTGGTCTCGCACATCTCGCAGGTCATGACGCTGCTGCCGGGCGACGTCGTGCTGACCGGAACCCCGTCCGGCGTCGGGCCGATCCGCCCCGGCCAGCGGGTCGAGGTGACCGTCGAGGGCCTGGGCACGCTGGCCAACACGGTGACCGGCGCCGACACCACCTCCACCGCCGGCGGCACGCGGTGACCGGCGTCCGCACCCGCTTCTGCCCGTCGCCGACGGGCACGGTGCACGTCGGCCTGCTGCGGACGGCGCTGTTCAACTGGGCGCACGCCCGGCACACCGGCGGCACCTTCGTCTTCCGCATCGAGGACACCGACGCCTCCCGCGACTCCGAGGAGTCCTACCGGCACCTGGTCGACAGCCTGCGCTGGCTCGGGCTGGACTGGGACGAGGGTCCCGAGGTCGGCGGCCCGCACGGTCCGTACCGGCAGTCGGAGCGGCACGAGGTCTACCGCGAGGTCGCCGCGAAACTGCTGGCCGCCGGGCACGCCTACGAGTCCTTCTCCACCAACGAGGAGGTCGAGGCCCGCCGGCTGGCGGCCGGGCAGGACGCGAAGCTCGGCTACGACAACGCCGACCGCGACCTGACCGAGGCGCAGAAGGCCGCGTTCCGGGACGAGGGGCGCCAGCCGGTGCTGCGGCTGCGCATGCCCGACGAGGACCTCGTCTGGACCGACCTGGTGCGCGGCGAGGTCCGCTTCGGGGCGGGCTCGGTGCCCGACTTCGTGCTCGTCCGCGGCAACGGGGTCCCGCTGTACCCGTTCGTCAACCCCGTGGACGACGCCCTCATGCAGATCACCGACGTGCTGCGCGGGGAGGACCTCCTGCCGTCCACACCCCGGCAACTCGCCCTCTACGCCGCGCTCACCGACATCGGCGTCGCGTCGGGCACCCCGCGGTTCGGTCACCTGCCGTACGTGACGGGGGAGGGCAGCAAGAAGCTGTCGAAGCGCGACCCGCAGTCCAACGTCGACGTCTACCGCGAGCGCGGCTTCGTGCCCGAGGGCTTCGCCAACTACCTGGCGCTGCTGGGCTGGTCGATCGCCGAGGACCGCGACGTCTTCTCGATGGCCGAGATGACCGAGGCCTTCGACGTCACCCGGGTGAGCGCCAACCCCGCCCGCTTCGACGTGAAGAAGGCCGAGGCGATCAACGCCACCCACCTGCGCGCCCTGCCGGTGGAGGACTTCGTCGCCCGCGTCGTCCCGTTCCTGGCCGGTGCCGGGCTGGTGGCCGATCCGCCCACCCCGGAGCAGGACCGCGTGCTGCGGGCGATCGCGCCGATGGTCCAGGAGCGCGTGGTGGTCCTCTCGGAGGCCGTGGACATGGTGCGGTTCCTGTTCGTCGACGAGGTGGAGATCGACCCGGCGGCCGCGGCCAAGCAGCTGGCCGGCCCCGACGCCGCCGAGGTGCTCGACGCCGCCACCACCGCGCTGCGCGAGCTGCCGGACTGGAGCACGCCCGACATCGAGGCCGCGCTCAAGGAGGCGCTCGTGGAGGGGCTGGGGCGCAAGCCGCGCCAGGCCTTCGGGCCGGTGCGGGTCGCGGTCAGCGGCCGCACCGTCTCCCCGCCCCTGTACGAGTCGATCGAGCTGCTGGGCCGCGAGCGCACGCTGGCCCGTCTGGGCGCGGCCCGGGCGGCCGTCCCCGGGTGATCGGCCGGCCGTGAGCGACCCGGTGCCCGGCCCGCCCGAGCCGGCCGACGACGAGCCCTACAGCGGGCCGCCGCCGACCGGCCCCTACGCGGCGCCGCCGTACGTCCCCGGGGCGCTGCACGGCGTGCACTCGCTGCCGGCGACCGGGGCGTGGGCGGGGCCGGTGGCGTGGCCGCTCGGTCCGGTGCCGCTGCAGGCCGGCCCGCACACGCTCGGGCCGCCGTACCCGCCGTACCCGCCCGGGCCGTTCCCGCCGTACCCGCCGCCCTGGCAGCGTGCGCTGCTCGACTGGCGGCCCGGGCCCCCGCCGCCGGTCGGGCCGCCGCCCGGCGTGCGCTGGGCACCTCCGCCGGGCACCCCGCCGCACGACGAGCCGGTGTCCTTCCTGCACGCCATGCGCGCGCGGGACTGGCGGTGGTGGCGGCCGCTGCTCGGGCTGCTGCTGATCACCGTCGTCTACGCCGTGGCCGCGACCGTCGTGGTCCTGGTCGCCGTCGTCACCGGCGCCTTCCCGGACCTGCAGTTCCTCGACCTGGTCGACCCCGGGGTGCTGCTGATCACCAACGTGTCGCTGATCGTCGCCATCCCGATCGTCTGGCTGGCCTGGGTGGCCGCGCACGGCATGGAGCCCGGCTGGTCGTCGTCGGTGCTGGCCCGGCTGCGCTGGCGGCTGTTCCTGCCGTACACGCTGCTGTCCCTGCCCACACTCGGCGCCGGCATCCTGCTCAGCGTCCTGCTCGGGTACCTGCTGGAGGGCGGTGCGCTCACCGGGCCGTCGTCGTCCTACGTCTGGCTGGTGCTGGTCGTGGTGTTCACGACACCGCTGCAGTCCGCGGCAGAGGAGTACGTCTTCCGCGGCTACCTGAGCCAGGCGATCGCCGGGTGGATCCGCGGCCCGCGCGCCGGGGCGGTCGTCGCGGGAGTGCTGACGGCGGCGCTGTTCTCCGCGGCGCACGCCCCGCCCGACGTCTGGACCTTCCTCGACCGGTTCGCCTTCGGTCTCGCCGCCTCCGCCGTCGTCTGGCTGACCGGCGGCCTGGAGGCGGCCATCGTGCTGCACGCGGTGAACAACGTGCTGGTCTTCCTGCTGGCCGGCGGGCTGGGGGAGGGCGTGACCACCGACTCCGTGCCGGCCGGCACCGGGCTGCTCGTGGTGGCCCTCGACCTGCTTGCCATGGGGGCGTACGTGTTCCTGGTGGCCCGCTCCCGCCGGCGGCTGGAACCGGAGACCCTGACCCTCGCGCAGGATCTGCGACCACCGTCACCCCGGGGGGTGCCGACCGGGCAGGAGGGCGTCGGGTATGGTGGTTCCCGGCGCCGCGAGGCGCAGCACGACCCTTGGGGTATGGGGTAATTGGCAGCCCGACGGTTTCTGGTTCCGTTAGTCTAGGTTCGAGTCCTGGTACCCCAGCGAGGAAGCCTGGTTCCTCAGCACCACCGCACGGCCCCGTCGTCTAGCGGCCCAGGACGCCGCCCTCTCACGGCGGTAGCGAGGGTTCGAATCCCTTCGGGGCTACGCCCGCGCGAGAGCCCCCGGCCACCGGCCGGGGGCTCTCGTCGTTCCCGGACCCGGTGCACCCGGGCCCTCGAGGGCGTGGCAGGATGGCAGTGCACGGCCCCGTCGTCTAGCGGCCCAGGACGCCGCCCTCTCACGGCGGTAGCGAGGGTTCGAATCCCTTCGGGGCTACGCCCGCGCGAGAGCCCCCGGCCACCGGCCGGGGGCTCTCGCCGTCCCGGCACCGGTTGGCCGGTCGATCGGCGGCCCCGCTACCGTCTGGACGCCGCTCACGGACAGTGACGGGCGGCGGAGAGGCGGGAGGGCCATCGTGATCCGGACGAGTCGTCGGCTGGCCGACGGCCGGGAGGTCCTGTACTTCGACGCGGGGGACGCCGCCCCGCAGCGGACGGCCGAGGACCCGCGCGACCTCCCGCCGGTCAGCACCCGCTCGCAGCTGCGGTGGGACCCGCTGCTCGGCGAGTGGGTGGTCCTGGCCTCGCACCGGCAGACCCGCACCTTCCTGCCGCCGGCCGACCAGTGCCCGCTGTGCCCGGCGCGCCCGGACCGCGAGCCCACGGAGATCCCCGAGGCCGACTACCAGGTCGTCGTCTTCGAGAACCGCTTCCCCTCCCTGGCGACCGCGGTGGAGCTCGACGTCCCGCCGGCCGCCTCCGGCGCGCCGCTGACCGAGCTGCGGCCCGGCTTCGGCCGCTGCGAGGTCGTGGTGTTCACCAGCGAGCACGACCGGTCGTTCGCGACGCTGGGCCCCGAGCGGGCCCGGCTGGTCGTCGACGTCTGGGCCGAGCGCACCGCCGAGCTGTCGGGGATCGAGGGCGTGGAGCAGGTCTTCGCGTTCGAGAACTCCGGCGAGGAGATCGGCGTGACGCTCTCCCACCCGCACGGGCAGATCTACGCCTACCCGTTCGTGACGCCGCGCGTGGCGAAGGTGCTGGACTCGGTCGAGCGGCACCGCCGTGACACCGGCGGGGACCTGTTCGCCGACGTGCTGGCCGCCGAGCGCGGCGGGCCCCGCGTGGTGGCGGCCAACGAGCACTGGACGGCGTTCGTGCCGGCCGCCGCCCGCTGGCCGTACGAGCTGCAGCTGTTCCCGCACCGGCGGGTGCCGGACCTCCCGGCCCTGGACGACGCCGAGCGGGACGCGCTGGCCGCGATCTACCTCGACGCCCTCGGCCGGTTCGCCCGCCGCTTCGACACGCCCATGCCCTACATCGCCGCGTGGAACCAGGCGCCGGTGCACCGCGGCCGCGAGGACTGGTGGCTGCACCTGCAGCTGTTCTCGCTGCGCCGGGCGCCCGGCAAGCTCAAGTACCTGGCCGGCTCGGAGTCGGGGATGGGCGCCTTCATCAGCGACACCACCCCCGAGGACGTGGCCGAGCAGCTGAGGAACGTCTGATGACCGTCGTCGAGCGGGCTCGGGCGGCGTTCGCCGCGGCGTTCGGGGCCGACCCCGACGGCGTGTGGGCGGCGCCGGGGCGGGTGAACGTCATCGGCGAGCACACCGACTACAACGAGGGCTTCGTGCTGCCGGTCGCGCTGCCGCACACCACGCGCGCCGCTGTCGCCCTGCGCGACGACGGCCTGGTGTCCCTCGCCTCGGTGCAGCACCCCGGCGACCGGGTCGAGCTGCCCGTCGCCGACCTCGCGCCCGGCCGCCCCGGGGGCTGGGCGGGGTACCCGGCGGGCGTCGTGCACGAGCTGCGGGACCGGGTGCCCGGCGGGGTGAGCGTGCTGGTCGACGGCGACGTCCCCTCCGGCGCCGGGCTGTCCTCGTCGGCGGCCCTGGAGTGCGCCGTCGCGCTGGCGCTGCGGGACCTCGCCGCGCCCGGGCTGACCCCGGCCGACCTCGTCGACGTCGCCCGGCGGGCGGAGAACGACTTCGTCGGCGCCCCGACCGGCATCCTCGACCAGTCGGCGTCGATGCTCTGCACCGCCGGCCACGCGCTGTTCCTCGACACCAGGGACCGGTCGGCCGTGCAGGTGCCCTTCGACCTGGCCGCGGCCGGGCTGGCGCTGCTCGTCGTCGACACCGGCACCACGCACGACCACGCGACCGGGGGCTACGGGGACCGCCGCCGCGAGTGCGAGCAGGCCGCCGGGCGCCTGGGGGTGGCGGCGCTGCGCGACGTCCCGGACGTGGCCGCGCTGGCGGTGCTGGACGACGGGACGGCCGAGGGTGCGGTGCTCCTGCGCCGGGCCCGGCACATCGTCACGGAGAACGCCCGGGTGCTCGAGGTCGTGGCCACGCTGCGGGGAGCCGCCGGGCCGGCGGCGATCGGACCGGTGCTGACCGCCGGGCACGCCTCGCTGCGCGACGACTTCCAGATCTCCACCACCGAGCTGGACGCCGCGGTCGCCGCTGCCCTGGACGCCGGAGCGCTGGGCGCGCGGATGGTCGGCGGCGGCTTCGGCGGGAGCGCCATCGCGCTCGTGCCCGCCGACGCCGTGGACGCCGTCACCGGGGCCGTGACCACGCGGTTCGCCGAGGCGCGGTTCGGGGCACCGCGGACCTTCGTGGCCGTCCCCTCCGCGGGGGCGCAGCGGCTGGCCTGACCCGCACCGTCCGACCGACCGCGGGAGGTGCCGGACGGCGACCGCCCGGCAGGGTCCCGATCAGTCCAGCACGGTCACCGGCACCCGCTGCACGAGGTTGTTGGCCATGCCCTGCCGGTTCCACGGCTGGTCGACCGGCTGCGGGCCCGCCTCGTCGCTCGCCCGGACGACGAACTCGTAGCTGCCCGGTGCGGCGGTCCACGGCAGCACCCACGCCCGCCAGGCGAACGGGTGCGCCGGGTCCGGGGGAGCCAGGTCGGCCGCGGTCCAGCTCGCCCCGCCGTCCGCACTGACCTCCACGGAGGTCACCGGCCCCCGGCCGGACCAGGCGCGGCCGGTGAGTGTCACCGCCCCCGGGCGGAGGAAGCGCTCGCGGGTCATGAAGTCCGGGAAGCCGGGCGGGGTCATCAGCGCCCGCGGGGCGATCCGGGTCACCGGCACGCCGGCGTCGTCGGGGTCGACCTTGAGCCGGTAGGCGGTGGCGTTCTGGAAGCCGTCGAAGGGCCGGTCGAGGACGTCGATGCGGGTCAGCCACTTCACCTGGGCCATGCCGTACCAGCCGGGGACCAGCAGCCGCAGGGGGGCGCCGTGCTGGGGCGGCAGGTCGGCGCCGTTCATCGCCCACACCAGCAGCACGTCGGGACGCAGCGCCTCGTCCAGCGGCAGGCCGCGGGCGTAGTCCTGCTCGACACCGCGCTCGAGCCCGTGGTCGGCGCCGGTGAAGGTGACGTCGACGGCGTCCGGCCGGAGCCCCGCCTCCTCGAGCAGCGGGGCCAGCGGGGTGCCGGTCCACTCCGCGGAGCCGACCGCCTCCAGCAGCCACGGCTGGCTGACCGGCCGGGGCTCGAGCCGGGCGCGGCCGTTGCCCGCGCACTCCAGCAGCACCCGCGAGGTGACCGCCGGCCGGGCGCGCAGGCCGTCCAGGTCCAGCCGCAGCGGCCGCTCGACCGCCCCGCCGACCTCCAGCCGCCAGCCGGCGGTGTCGACCGCCGGGATGTCGTAGTGCGTGAGCACGTAGTGCAGGCCGGGCGGCGTGACGTCGTACCGCAGGGCCTCCAGCGGCATGCCGTGGTTGCGGGTGGCCAGCGCCAGCTCGTCCAGGCCGATGCCCTCCCCGGGCTCGGCGATGCGGAAGCGGCCGCGGGCGGACACCTCGGTCAGGCTCATGGGAGGTGTGTACGCCCGCCCGTCACCCGGGGGGAAGAGTCGTTCAGCGGGCGGCGCGGGAGATGGCGCCGGCCGCCTCGAGCACCGCGCCGACGATCTCGGGGGAGGGACGGCGGCCCAGCCGCTCGACCGGCCCCGAGATCGACACCGCGCCCAGCACGCCCCCGGCGGCGTCGCGCACCGGCGCCGACAGCGAGGCCACCCCGGGCTCGCGCTCGGCGACGCTGTGCGCCCAGCCCCGCCGGCGGACGTCGAGCAGGGTGCGGGCGGTGAAGCTCGCGGCCGGCAGCAGCGGCGTCACCTCGTCGGCCGGGGCGAAGGCGAGCAGCGCGTGCGCGGCCGAGCCCGCGGTCATCGGCAGCCGCGCCCCCACCGGGACGGTGTCGCGCAGGCCGCTGGTCCGCTCCGCGGCGGCCACGCACACGCGGGTGGCGCCGTCGCGCACGTAGAACTGCGCGCTCTCCCCGCTGCTGTCCCGCAGCGTCACCAGGTGCCGGCCGGCGATCCCGGCGAGGTCCGCGGTGCCCCGGCCCAGCTCGGCGAGCCCGGGGCCCGGCGCCCAGGCCCCGGCCGTCGTCCGGCGGACCAGGCGGTGGCCCTCCAGCGCGACGGCCAGCCGGTGCGCGGTCGCGCGGGGCAGCCCCGTGCGCTCGACCAGCTCGGCCAGGGTCGCCGGCTCGGCGGCGACGGCACGGAGGATGGCCACTGCTTTGTCCAGCACGGCGACCGGGTTAGGCTGTCCCACAGAGCAATACTCGCATCCCACAGCATGAGATGGCCAGCAGGAGGCGCACCATGGGTGGACGAGCCGCGAACCAGGAGGGACCAGCCGTGCCGAAGACCCTGGCGGAGAAGGTCTACGACGCCCACGTCGTGCGCAGTGCCGAGGGCGAGCCGGACCTGCTCTTCATCGACCTGCACCTCGTGCACGAGGTGACCAGCCCGCAGGCCTTCGACGGGCTCCGGGCCGCCGGACGCACCGTGCGCCGGCCCGACCTCACGATGGCGACCGAGGACCACAACGTCCCGACGCTGGACATCCTCGCGCCGATCGCCGACCCGGTCAGCCGGGCGCAGGTCGAGGCGCTCCGGAACAACGCCGCCGAGTTCGGCATCCGGCTGGCCCCGATGGGCGACCGCGACCAGGGCATCGTGCACGTCATCGGCCCGCAGCTGGGGCTCACCCAGCCCGGCACGACCATCGTCTGCGGCGACAGCCACACCTCCACCCACGGCGCGTTCGGTGCGCTGGCGTTCGGCATCGGCACCAGCGAGGTCGAGCACGTGCTGGCCACCCAGACGCTGCCGCAGTACCGCCCCAAGCAGATGGCGGTCACGGTGGACGGCGAGCTGGCCCCCGGCGTCTCCGCCAAGGACGTCATCCTGGCCGTCATCGCGCAGATCGGCACCGGCGGCGGCCAGGGCCACGTCATCGAGTACCGCGGCGACGCCATCGAGAAGCTCTCGATGGAGGCCCGCATGACCATCTGCAACATGTCGATCGAGGCCGGCGCCAAGGCCGGGCTGATCGCCCCCGACCAGACCACGTTCGACTTCCTCCAGGGCAGGCCGCACGCCCCGCAGGGCGCCGACTGGGACGCCGCGGTCGAGTACTGGCGGACGCTGCGCACCGACGAGGGCGCCGTCTTCGACCGCGAGGTGCACATCGACGCCGCCACGCTGACGCCGTTCGTCACCTGGGGCACCAACCCCGGCCAGGGCCTGCCGATCTCCGGTCAGGTGCCGGACCCGGCCGACTTCGCCGACGAGAACGACCGCCGGGACGCCGAGGGCGCGCTGGCCTACATGGGCCTGACGCCGGGCACCCCGCTGCGCGAGATCAAGGTCGACACCGTCTTCCTGGGCTCGTGCACCAACGGCCGGATCGAGGACCTGCGGACCGCCGCCGAGCTGCTGCGGGGCAGGCACATCGACGGCGACACCCGGATGCTCGTCGTCCCGGGCTCGGTCGCGGTGAAGGCGCAGGCCGAGGCGGAGGGCCTGGACCAGGTCTTCCTCGAGGCCGGCGCCGAGTGGCGCGGCGCCGGGTGCTCGATGTGCCTGGGCATGAACCCCGACCAGCTCAAGCCGGGGGAGCGCTCGGCGTCCACGAGCAACCGCAACTTCCAGGGCCGGCAGGGCAAGGGCGGTCGGACCCACCTGGTCAGCCCGGCGGTCGCCGCGGCGACCGCGCTGACCGGCCACCTGACCGCCCCGGCCGACCTCGAGCCGGCTCTCGCGAGCACTGGAGTCTGACCCGATGGACGCCTTCACCACGCACACCGGCACCGCGGCCCCGCTGCGGCGGACCAACGTCGACACCGACCAGATCATCCCGGCCGAGTACCTCAAGCGGATCACCCGCACCGGGTTCGAGGACGGCCTGTTCGTCGCCTGGCGCACCAACGAGCCGGACTTCGTCCTCAACAAGCCGGAGTACGCGACCGCCTCGGTGCTCGTCGCCGGCCCCGACTTCGGCACCGGCTCGTCCCGCGAACACGCCGTCTGGGCCCTGATGGACGGCGGCTTCCGGGTGGTCATCAGCTCCCGGTTCGCCGACATCTTCCGCAACAACTCGACCAAGGCCGGGCTGCTCACCGTGCTGCTCCCGCAGGCCGACGTCGAGGCGCTGTGGACGGCGATCGAGGCCGACCCCACCACCGAGGTGACCGTCGACCTGCAGGCCAAGGAGGTCCGCTACGCGGACGTCACGGTGCCGTTCAACATCGACGACTACACCCGCTGGCGGCTGCTCGAGGGCCTCGACGACGTCGGCCTCACCGAGCGCCACCTGGCCGACATCGAGGCCTACGAGAACACCCGGCAGCCCTGGTTGCCCAGGGCGCTGCCCGTCCTCCCCGCCTGACCCAGGCATAGGAGGCTTTGCCTGTGGTTCCGGCGCCGCATCCGTATGCAAAGCCTCCTATGCCTCAACGGGGGCCGGCGTCGTCGGACTCGGGGGAGAAGTCGCGGTAGTAGTCCGCGGCGAGGGCGCCCGGCCGCCCGCCGAGGGCCCAGACGCTGCCCTTGGCCGCGGGCGGCCAGGGCGCCCCGGCCACGCCGGCCCAGCGCACGCCCAGGCCCATCAGCACCGACGGGATCGCCCCACCCTGGCTGCAGACCACGGTCACCCCCACGTCGTCCCCCGCGCGCGCGAGCAGCCGCTCCACCACGGCCAGGCCGGCCTGCGGGTCGTCGGAGAACTCCTCCTCGCCCAGCTCCGGCTGCTCCTCGACGGGCAGGCCCAGCCGCTCGGCCAGGGGCTCCACCGTCTGCCGGCAGCGGGTCCGCCGCGCGGTGCGCACCGACGTCGGGGCGAACAGCGGCAGCACCTCCGCCAGCCGTGCGGCCTGCCGGCGTCCCTTGCCGTCCAGCGGCCGCAGGTCGTCGGGGCCGTTCCACTCCGACTTGTCACCGGCCCGGCCGTGCCGCACCAGCAGCAGCGCAGGCTCGCGCGGGACGTCGTCCCGGGCGAGGTCGGCCAGCACCGCCCGGTCCGCCTCGTGGTCGACCAGGTCGGCGGCGTCCGCCAGCGGCAGCCAGCGGAGCTCGTCGACCTCGGCGTTGGGCACGAACTCCCCGCCGACCACCCGCATGAGCCAGTAGTCGACCCGCTTGGGCCCCTCGTCGACCTCGTACTCGGTCCGCACGCTGCGCCGTCCGGCGACGGTGCTCAGGCCGGTCTCCTCGGCCACCTCCCGGACCGCCGCGGTCAGCAGGTGCTCGCCGTCGTGGAGCTTGCCCTTGGGCAGGGACCAGTCGTCGTACTTCGGCCGGTGCACCACCGCGGTCTCGATGCCGTCGCATGCCGGGCGCCACAGCGCCCCGCCGGCCGCCCGGATGACCATCAGCCCGCTCCACCGGCGGGCTCGGCGGCCAGCGCCATGAGCCCGGCCTGGTAGTCGCGACCGTGCCGGCGGGTCCAGGTGGCGTCGGGCCCGAGCTCCCAGCAGCGGACGTCCTCGGCCATCGCCTGGTCGAAGACGTTCTGCAGCAGCCGGTGCGACGGCTCGTCGCACACCCGCAGCAGCACCTCCACCCGGCGGTCGAGGTTGCGGTGCATGAGGTCGGCGCTGCCGATCCACCACTCGGTCTCGCCGTCGTTGCAGAAGTTCATCACCCGCGAGTGCTCGAGGAAGCGGCCCACGATCGAGCGCACCCGGATGTTCTCCGACATCCCCGGCACCCCCGGGCGCAGCGAGCAGATGCCGCGGACGAACAGCTCCACCGGCACCCCGGCCGCCGAGGCCTCGTAGAGCGCGTCGATGAGCTGCTCGTCCACCAGGCTGTTGACCTTGATGCGGATGCCCGCCGGGTGGCCGTCGGCGGCGTGCCGCGCCTCCCGGCGGATCTTCTCGACCAGCCCCGCCCGGACGCCGTGCGGGGCGACCATGAGCGTCCGGTAGGCGGTCTGCCGGGAGTAGCCGGTCAGCGTGTTGAACAGGTCGGTGAGGTCGGCGCCGACCCGCGGGTCGGCGGTGAGGATGCCGAGGTCCTCGTACGTGCGCGCGGTCTTCGGGTTGTAGTTGCCGGTGCCGATGTGGCAGTACCGGCGGATCACGCTGCCCTCCCGGCGGACCACCAGCGCGGTCTTGCAGTGCGTCTTCAGGCCGACCAGCCCGTAGACGACGTGGCAGCCGGCCCGCTCCAGCGACCGGGCCCAGGTGATGTTGGCCTCCTCGTCGAAGCGGGCCTTGATCTCCACGAGGACGACGACCTGCTTGCCGGCCTCGGCGGCGTCGATGAGCGCGTTCACGATCGGGGAGTCACCGGAGGTGCGGTACAGCGTCTGCTTGATCGCCAGTACGTCCGGGTCGGCGGCGGCCTGCTCGATGAAGCGCTGGACGCTGGTCGCGAACGAGTGGTAGGGGTGGTGGACGAGCACGTCGCCCTCGCGCAGCGTGGCGAACACGCTCTTCGGCGTCTCGCCCTCCGACAGCCGCGGGTGGGTCGCCGGCACGAAGGGGTCGTCCTTGAGCTCGGGCCGGTCGAGGTCGTACAGCGCCCACAGCGCGGCCAGGTCGAGCAGGCCGGGCACCTGGACGACGTCGCCCTTGTCCACCTCCAGCTCGTTGATCAGGACCTGGAGGATCCGCGGGTCCATGGACTCGGCGACCTCCAGCCGCACCGCCGGACCGAACCGGCGGCGGGCCAGCTCGCGCTCCAGGGCCTGCAGCAGGTCCTCGTCCCGGTCCTCCTCGACCTCGAGGTCGGCGTTGCGGGTGACCCGGAACAGGTGGTGGTCGAGCACGTCGAGCCCGGGGAACAGCGCCGGCAGGTGCGCGGCGATGAGGTCCTCGAGCGGGAGGAACGTCGCCTCCGACGTCGTGTCCGTGGGGCCCACCGGCACGAACCGCGGCACGTTGTTGGGCACCTTGAGCCGGGCGAAGCGCGGCGCCCCGGTGTCGGGGTCGCGCACCGAGACGGCGAGGTTGAGCGAGAGCCCGCTGATGTAGGGGAAGGGGTGCGCCGGGTCGACCGCCAGCGGGGTCAGCACGGGGAACACCTGGTCGCGGAAGTACTCCCGCAGCCGCTTGGCCTCGGTGTCCTCCAGCTCGTCCCAGTGCACGATCCGGATGCCGGCCTCCTCCAGCCGCGGGGTGATGTCCTTGAGGAAGACGTCGGCGTGCCGGTGCACCAGCTCGCGGGTCCGCTCGGTCACCCGCGCCAGCTGCTCGCGGATGGTCAGCCCGTCGGGCGAGCGGACCGTGAGCCCGGTGCTCTGCCGGCGCTTCAGCCCGGCGATGCGCACCATGTAGAACTCGTCGAGGTTGCCCGCGAAGATCGCCAGGAACTTCGCCCGCTCCAGGAGCGGGAGGGACTCGTCCTCGGCCAGCTCCAGCACGCGGGAGTTGAAGTCGAGCCACGACAGCTCGCGGTTGAGGTACCTGTCGGCCGGGATGCCGGAACGGGTGGAGGCCACACGCTCATCGTGCCGCAGGCAGGTGAACGGCGGGTGCTCTCAGCCGGGCCCGCGACGGTGCCCCGACAGCAGGGCGGCCGTCGCGGGGCCGACGCCGAGGGCGAGAGCCGCGTCGAGGTCCGCGGCGGTGTCGACGTCACGGGACAGCCCCGGCCACTCCCCGGTGAGCTGCCGCGCACCGCCGGCGCGGTGCCGCCCGGCCGAGCCGGCGCCGAACGCCGGCGCGAGGTCGGTGCCGTGCGCGGTGAGCAGCGTCGTGCCGGTGCCCTCGGCGTCGGCCACGAAGCAGCGCGGCGCGGCCCCGGCGGCGGCGAGCGCGGCGGTGAGCTCCTCGGGGCGGAGCGCGGGCAGGTCGGAGGAGAGCGCCGCCACCGCCGGCCGGCCGGCGGCCCGGGCGCCGTGGGCCAGAGCCGGGTTGAGTCCGCGGTCGGGCTCGTCGGGCACGGTGCGCGCCCCCAGGCCGGTGACGACGGCGGCGGCAGCGGGGTCGTCGGTGACCACGAGCACGCCCTCGACCGCGGCCGAGGCCAGAGCGGCGGCCACGGTGTCGGCCAGCAGCGCCAGGACCAGCTCGCCGTGCGCGCCGCCCGGCGACCCCCCGAGGGCGTCGGTCAGCGGGGCGAGCCGGGTCTTGGCCACGGCCAGCCGCTTCGCCGGGACGACGACCGACCACCTGCGCACGCCGCCCATGTGAGCACACCGGAGCGCTCGCGGGGGCCGGTGGGGACCCCGGTGCACGCGCGGGACCGGCGCAGGCCCGATCATGGGCGCAGACCACATCCGGCGCGACGGTGCGCGGGATCGGCAGGAGGGAGGGCGCCGGTGAGCCACGACCGGTCCCCGGAGACCGGGGGAGCGTGCCCCCGCCGGCCGCCGTCCAGGTGGCGCACCCGCGGGCCGGTCCCCCCGGCGCTGTGGCTGTGCTTCCTCGTCGTCTACCCCGTGGCGTCGCTGGTGTTCCGGCTCCGGTACCGGAACCCCGAGCGGTTCCCGCGCACGGGGCCGGTGATCGTGGTCGCCAACCACGTCTCGATCCTCGACCCGCTGGCCTGCGCGCGGCTGGTCTGGGACTGCGGCCGCATCCCGCACTTCCTGGCCAAGCAGTCGGTGTTCAAGGGGCCGGCCGGGCGGATCCTGCGGGCGGCCGGGCAGATCCCCGTGGCCCGCGGGTCGGCCGACGCCCGCAGCTCGCTGGCCGCCGCCCAGGCCGACCTGGCCGCGGGGAACGTCGTGGTCATCTACCCCGAGGGCTCGGTCACCCGCGATCCCGACTGGTGGCCCATGCAGGCCCGCACCGGGGTGGCGCGGCTGGCGCTGACCACCGACGCCGTCGTCCTGCCGGTGGCCCAGTGGGGGCCGCAGCGGGTGCACGACTACCACGCGAAGAAGCTGCACCTGCGGCTGCGGACGCCGGCGGACTACCTGGTCGGGGAGCCGCTCGACCTCGCCGACCTGCGGGCGCAGGTGCGCGACGGGCGCCCGCTCACCGGGGAGCTGCTGCGCGAGGTCACCGACCGCATGATGGGCGCCGTGCGCGACCAGCTGGCCGAACTCCGGGGTGAGCCCGCGCCGACGGCGTTCGCGTCGCGGCCGGCGCGCATCCTGCCGGGCGACCTCCCGGGGAGCGCTGCGTGAGCGAACCCGCGGGCATCCCCGGTGGGCACCGCACGCGGGCCGCCGTCCTCGGCGCCGGTTCCTGGGGCACCACGTTCGCCAAGGTGCTGGCCGACGCCGGCTGCACGGTCGCCCTGCACGCCCGCCGTCCGGAGCTCGCCGCGGCCATCACCGAGACCCGCCAGAACCCCGACTACCTCCCCGGCATCCGGCTGCCCGACGGGCTGCGGGCGACGACCGACCCTGCGGAGGCGCTGCACGACGCCGACATCGTCGTCCTCGCCGTCCCCTCCCAGTCGCTGCGGAGCAACCTCACCGAGTGGGCGCCGCTGCTCCCGGGCGACGCGGTGCTGCTGTCGTTGATGAAGGGCATCGAGCTCGGCAGCACCAAGCGGATGAGCCAGGTGATCTGCGAGATCACCGGTGCCGGCGCCGACCGCGTCGCGGCGCTGTCGGGGCCGAACCTGGCCCGGGAGATCGCCGAGGAACAGCCGGCCGCGACCGTCATCGCCTGCTCCGACCAGTTCCGCGCGGGACAGGTGCAGGCCGCCTGCCACACCGCGTACTTCCGGCCGTACACCAACCGTGACCTGGTCGGCTGCGAGCTCGGCGGCGCGGTGAAGAACGTGATCGCGCTGGCCTGCGGGATCACCGAGGGGATGGGGTTCGGCGACAACACCCGGGCCTCGCTGATCACCCGCGGGCTGGCCGAGACCGCCCGGCTGGGCGTCGCGCTCGGCGCGGAGCCGACCACCTTCGCCGGCCTGGCCGGCCTCGGCGACCTGGTCGCGACCTGCAGTTCGCCGCTGTCGCGCAACCGGACCTTCGGCGAGAAGCTCGGCCGCGGCATGACCGTGGAGGAGGTGCAGCGCACCACCCGGCAGGTCGCCGAGGGCGTCAAGAGCTGCCGGCCGGTGCTCGACCTGGCCCATGCCCACGGGGTCGACGTCCCGCTCACCGAGGCCGTCGTCCGGGTCTGCCACGACGGCGTGCCGGCCGCCCAGATGGTCAAGGAGATCATGTCCCGCGAGGCAAAGCCCGAGTGAGCGAGGCGACAGGGGGCCGGCGGGGGTCCTGGGGGGACGGCACCCGGTCGGTGCGGGCCGGTGACGCCCCGGCGGTGCCCGGTGCGCCGCTGCGGCCCTCGCCGGTCTTCGCCGCCCCGTACCACCTCGGCGACCAGCCGCCCCGCGCCGGCGGCGCCGACGCCTACGCCCGCACCGAGCACCCCACGTTCCGGGCGTTCGAGGCGGCGGTGGGGGAGCTGGACGGCGGGCGGTGCCTGTCCTTCGCCACCGGGATGGCGGCGATCACCGCCGCGGTGCTCGCGCCGGTGCGGGCCGGCGACCGCGTCGTCCTGCCCTCGGACGGCTACTACACGACCCGGCTGCTCGCCCGCGAGGAGCTCGAGCGGTTCGGTGTCCGGGTGGAGTACGTGCCGACGCCGGAGATCGCGACGGTCGCCGCCCGGGGCGACCTCGACGGCGCCCGGCTGGTGCTGCTGGAGACCCCGAGCAACCCCCAGCTCGACGTCTGCGACATCGCCGCGGTGGCCCGCGCCACCCGGGCGGCCGGCGCGGTGCTCGCCGTCGACAACACGACCGCCACCCCGCTGGGCCAGCGGCCGCTGGAGCTCGGCGCGGATCTGACGATCGGCAGCGACACCAAGGCGCTGACCGGCCACAGCGACCTGCTGCTCGGGCACGTGAGCACCCGCGACGACGAGCTGCACGCCCGCATCAAGGCCTTCCGCGACCACACCGGCGGCACGCCCGGGCCGTTCGAGGCGTGGCTCGGGCACCGGTCGATGAGCACCCTGGACCTGCGGCTGGCCCGCCAGGCCGCGACCGCCGAGGCCGTGGCCGACCTGCTGGCCGAGCACCCGGCGGTCAGCGGCGTCCGGTGGCCGTGGCGGCCCGGGGACCCGTCGTACGCGCTCGCCGCGCGGCAGATGCGCCGGCCCAACGGGGTGGTCTCCGCCGAGCTGGCCGACGAGGCCGCGGTGACGCGGCTGCTCGCGGCCAGCCGGTTGTGGACGGCGGCGACCAGCTTCGGCGGCGTGCACTCGACCGTCGACCGGCGCGCGCAGTGGGGTGGGGACGCCGTCGCACCGGGATTCGTCCGGCTCTCCTGCGGCATCGAGGACACCGCGGACCTCGTCGCCGACCTGGCCGCCGCGCTCGACGTCCGGTGAGCGGGACGACCCTCGAGCGGGTGCTCGGCGCCGGCCCGGTGGTGGGTCGCGGCCGCGCCACCGACTACCACGCGCTGGCCTGGCACCCCGGCGAGCCGCACCGCACCCGCCGCGAGCTGGTCGGCCCGGCGTGGGAGCGCCCGCGCGCCGGGGTCCGCGCGCTGGCCTGCCTGGCGCACGTCACCGACATGCAGCTGGCCGACGTCTGCTCCCCGGCCCGGTTCGAGTTCTTCAACGGGCACTTCGCCGACCCGCGGATGCGCGCGCTGGTGCCGATGCACCGGCCGCAGGAGGCGATCACCGCGCACGCGATCGACGCGCTGGTCCGCACCCTCAACGGGGTGCGCGGCGGGCCGCGCACCGGGCACCCGGTGCAGGTCGTCGTCACCACCGGCGACGCCATCGACAACGCCCAGTGGAACGAGCTGGAGCTGCTGCTGGCCATCCTCGGCGGCGGGCCGGTCTCCCCCGGGGCGGGGCTCACCGCCTACGACGGGGTGCAGGCCGCCGGCTGGCCGCACGACCTGTTCTGGCGGCCGGAGTGCGACGGCGGGGGAGAGCCCGACCTCTACCGGTCGCGGCACGGGTTCCCCGACCGCCCGGGGCTGCTGGCCGCGGCGTTCGCGTCGTTCCGCGCCGAGGGCCTGCGGCTGCCCTGGCTGGGCTGCCACGGCAACCACGAGGCGCTCATCCAGGGCGTCGGCGTCCCCACCCCGGCGTTGCAGGGCCTGCTGCTGGCCGACCGCAAGCCGGTGGACTTCGCGGCGGACGTGCCGCTGGACGACGCGCTGCGGCTGTTCACGCACTCGTCGGAGGTGTTCACGACCGCCGGCGCGCGGACCGTGACGCCCCTGGCCGGCCGCCGGTTCATCGACCGCCGCGACTTCGTCGCCGCGCACCTGGCCGACGGCGGGGAGCCGGCCGGGCACGGGTTCACCGACCAGAACCTGCGCGACGGGACGGCGTACTACGTCTGGGACGGGCTGCCCGGCATCCGCGTGGTCTGCCTCGACACCACCCGGGTCACCGGCGGCGGGGACGGCTCCCTGGACGCCGCGCAGGCCCGCTGGCTGGCCGACCGGCTGGCCGAGGTCTCGTCCACGCACCTGGCCCCCGACGGCACCCGCGTGGTCACCGGGAACGACGACCGGCTCGTCGTCGTCATCTCCCACCACGGGTTCAGCACGCTGGCGCGGGAGGACCCCTTCCGGCGCCCTCGCCCGAGCGCCGACACCGGCGTCCTCGGCGGGCCGGAGCTGGTCGCGCTGCTGCACCGGTTCCCGAACGTCGTCCTGTGGCTCAACGGGCACACCCACGTCAGCGAGGTGCGGTCGTGGGCCTCGGCGGCCGCCGCCGGGCGCGGCTTCTGGGAGGTCACCACCTGCGCGGTCGTCGACTGGCCGGGGCAGGCCCGGCTGGTGGAGTTCCTCGACAACGGCGACGGCACGCTGTCGATGGTCTGCACGATGGTCGACCACGACAGCCCGGCCCGGCCGCCGGACCCGCTCGAGCCCGCCGCCCGCGAGCCGGCCGCGCTGGCCTCGCTGCACCGGGAGCTGTCGGCCAACGTGCCGTGGGCCGGCCTGGCCGCCGGACTGGCCGGCGGGCCGGCCGACCGGAACGTGGAGCTGGTGCTGCGCCACCCGCTCCGGTGAGGTCAGCCGGCGGTCCGGCGCCGGTGCGCGGCCCGGGCGGTCAGCCAGCCGCTGACGGCGAGGTAGTACACGAGGTAGGACAGCGACAGCGCCACCACGACCGGGTGCGGGTCGGGGTACTGCAAGAGCAGCACGGCGTAGGTGGCCAGCCAGACCGCGGTGAGCACCAGGCTCACGCCCTGCAGCGCCGGCGTGCGCGAGGGGTAGAGGTAGCGCACCGGCACGAAGACCAGCACCGAGAAGACCACGACGAAAGCGGCGACCACGACCGGGGACGCGTCGAGGACGACGGCGTAGAAGGCCACCACGTTCCAGTAGCTCGGGAAGCCGAGGAATGTGTGGTCGTCGGTCTTCGCGTCGACCCGGCAGAACTGGTAGCTCGAGGCGAGCAGCGGCAGCGCCGCGACGACCCAGCCGGCGGCGCCCGAGGGCAGCGAGCCGGTGGTCCACAGCAGGACGACGGGCGCGAAGACGTAGGTGAGGTAGTCGACGATGTCGTCCAGGCGCGCCCCGTCGAACCACGGGATCGTCTCCTTGACCCGCAGCCGGCGGGCCAGCATCCCGTCGGTGCCGTCGACGACGAGCGCGGCCAGCCCGAGCCAGAGGGCGGTGACCGGGTCGCCCTCGACGGCGGCCAGCACGATCAGCAGCGCGAGCACCGACCCGCTGGCGGTGTAGGCGTGCACCGCCGCCCCGGCCAGCCGCAGCTGCAGCGGGAAGGTCCGGGAGGCGTCGGAACCCGGTCCGGCGGGCGGGGCGATCACGTTCTCGTGCATCGGCGTCGAGGCTCCCACACCGGCGGGTGCCCGGCTCCGCGAGCGGGGGCGTCCGCCCGTCGGCCGGGCGGCGGGCGGAGGCTCCACTAGTGTCGGCCGCGATGAGCGGACAGGCAGGCAAGCTGCGCGTCGCGGTCGTCTTCGGCGGCCGGAGCGCGGAACACCCCATCTCCTGCGTCTCCGCCGGGGCGGTCCTCGCGGCGCTGGACCCGGACCGGTACGACGTGGTCCCCGTCGGCATCACCCGCGACGGCGGGTGGGTGCTGCCCGACCCCGGGCTGCGCCTGGCGATCGTCGACGGCGCGCTCCCGGAGGTCACCGGGGGGACGCCGGTGACGCTGGCCGGCGACCCCTCCGGCCGCGGGCTGCTGCCCCTGGCCGGCGGCCCGCTGGTCGAGGTCGACGTCGTCTTCCCCGTCCTGCACGGCGCCTACGGCGAGGACGGCACCATCCAGGGTCTGCTCGAGATGTGCGGGCTGCCCTACGTCGGCTCCGGGGTCTTCGCCAGCGCGGCGTCGATGGACAAGGAGTTCACCAAGAAGCTGCTGGCCGCCGCCGGGCTGCCGCAGGGCGACCACGTCGTCCTCCGGGACGCGGCCGGCGCGCTGTCGGCGGACCCCGACGTCCTCGACGCCGCCACCCGCGACCGGCTGGGCCTCCCGGTGTTCGTCAAGCCGTCCCGCGCCGGGTCGAGCATCGGGATCAGCCGGGTCACCGACTGGGCGCAGTTCCCCGAGGCCGTGGCGACGGCGGCCGCGGTGGACGCCAAGGTGGTCGTGGAGGCCGCCGTCCCCGGCCGCGAGATCGAGTGCGGGGTGCTGGCCGGGCCCGGCGGTGGGCTGCCCGAGGCCAGCCTGCCGGCCGAGATCCGGCTGCGGCCGGGCACCGACTGGTACGACTTCACGGCCAAGTACCTGGAGGACGCCGCGGACTTCGACGTCCCCGCCGCCCTCACCCCGGAGCAGACGCGGGCCGTCCAGGAGACCGCCTGCCGGGCCTACCTGGCGATGGACTGCCAGGGGCTGGCCCGCGTCGACTTCTTCCTCGGGACCGGTCCCGACGGCGCGGACCGGCTGGTGATCAACGAGGTCAACACCATGCCCGGCTTCACCCCGATCTCGATGTACCCGCGGATGTGGGCGGTCAGCGGGGTGACCTCCGCCGACCTGGTGGACCGGCTGCTCGACGCCGCCCTGGCGGGGACCCGGCCGGTGGACGACCCGGCCCTGGACGGCGGCGCGCGGGCGTGACCCGGCGGCGGCCGGTCCGGCGGGGCGGGGCGGCGCTGCTGGTGGCCGCCCTGCCGGTGCTGTCCGGCTGCACCTCCGCGGTGGAGGGGGCCGCCTCTGCCGCGCCGGCGGACCCGACGCCGTCCTCCGCCGCGCTGCTGGAGGAGCTGCTGGTCACCGAGGTGCCCTCCGGGTTGCCGCGGGTGCCCGACGAGCACCTGACCCCGCCCGCGGGGGAGAAGACCGCCGACGACGTCGCGGAGTACGCCGCGGACCCGGGCCGGGAGCGGGACGTCCTCGACGACTACGGCTACCGCTACGGCTGGGAGCGCTTCTGGCGGTCCGGGTCCGGGTCCGGGCCGCTGACCAGCGTCTTCGTGGACCAGTTCGACACCCGGGCCGGTGCCGGCGCCTACGCCCGCGACCTCGCCGAGAACGACGCGGAGTTCTACGACGGCGTCCTCCGCGACGACCCGCCGCACCTGCCGGGCGGCTGCCGGCTGCTCACCGTCGAGACGGCCGACCCGGCGACCGGGCTGGCCGGGCCGGCGGCGTTCGCCTGGTGCGGGCACGGCGTGTTCAGCGTCGGCGTGGTCGCCGTCGCGGACTCGGTGTCGGCGGCGTCCGACGAGGTGCACGCCGTGATCGCCGCCCAGCTGGAGCGGCTGCCGCCGTCCTGAGGTCAGGCCGCGGGCTGCTGCAGCGGCAGGGCGTCGTTGATGACCGGCCCGAGCGCGGTCACCGCGGCGCTGTCGGTGTCGGCCGAGACGGTGACCTGCACGAACACCGGCCGGTCGACGGCGGTCCAGACGATCTCGTCGGGGTCGGTGGTGTCGACGAGCCAGGAGACGCCGTTGATCTGGATGAGCGGCGACGTCGGCTCGAGGCCGGCGGGACGCTCGACGCCGCACACCAGCACGATCGGCGGGTCGCCCCAGGCGTAGGCGAACGGGGACTCCGACCGCACCGGGCGGGACGGCTCGCCGGTGAGCTCCAGCGGCAGGGCGGCGATCAGCGCGGGGCAGGCCGCCTCCGCCTCGGGGGTCACCGGCGGGGCGTCCACGGGCAGCGGCGGCAGGTCGGCCCGGGCGGGGGTGGGCGTTTCCTCGACGTCGGCGACCGGCTGTCCTCCGTCCGGCCCGCCGTCGTCCCCGAGGACCCGGACGAGCACCAGCAGGACGACGACGACCGGCAGCACGACGGCGGTGACCAGCAGCGCGGCGCGGCGCAGCGGGTCGTCCGGCCGCGGCCGCTCCCCGGCGGGGGCGGTCTCGGTCGGAGGGGGGTTCTCGGTCAGCAGCGTCAGATGTTGACGACGGGGCACGTCAGGGTGCGGGTGATGCCGTCGACCGACTGCACGCGGGCCACGACGAGGCGGCCGAGCTCGTCGACGGTGTCGGCCTCGGCGCGCACGATGACGTCGTAGGGGCCGGTGACGTCCTCGGCCGTGGAGACGCCCGAGATCTGGCTGATCGTCGACGCGACCTGGGCGGCCTTGCCGACTTCGGTCTGGATGAGGATGTAGGCATGGACCACGGGAGACCTTTCCTCGGGCAGCGCTGCCGGTGCGGCGTCCGCGCCGGTGGGCGGACAGTTCGGCAACCTACCCCAGCCCTGCGGGGTGACCGGTGACTCGTCCCCGACCCCTCGTGCCCCGGGGCGACCCCGCCGACAGCGTGCGGGTCGTCGGGGAGTTCGGCGTCATCGCCCGGGTGCTCGCCCGGGCCGGCAGCGCGCGGCTCTCCGACGTCGGGCCCGGGGACGACGCCGCCGTGCTGCGCGTGCCCGACGGCCGGGTGGTGGCGACCACCGACGTGCTCGTGGAGGGCCGGCACTTCCGCCGCGACTGGTCGTCGGCGGAGGACGTCGGCCACAAGGCGGCGGCGGCCAACCTCGCCGACGTCGCCGCGATGGGCGGCGTGGCCACCGCGCTGCTGGTCGGGCTCGCCTGCCCGCCGGACACCTCCACCGCCTGGCTGGAGGGGGTCGCCGCAGGCCTGGCGGCGGAGTGCGCTCCGCTGGGCGCCGCGGTCATCGGCGGGGACACCGTGTCCGCCGCGCCCGACAGCGGCGCCGTCGTCCTGTCGGTGACGGCGCTGGGCGACCTCGCCGGGCGGGCGCCCGTGCTGCGCTCCGGCGCGCGCCCGGGAGACGTCGTCGCGCTCGCCGGCCGGCTGGGCTGGTCGGCCTGCGGGCTGGCGGTGCTGCGCCGCGGCTTCAGCAGCCCGGCCGCGGCGGTGGCGGCCCACCGCCGCCCGGCACCGCCCTACGCGGCCGGGCCCGCCGCGGCCGACGCGGGAGCGACGGCGATGTGCGACGTCAGCGACGGCCTGCTCGCCGACGCCGGGCACATCGCCGCGGACAGCAGCGTGCTCGTCGACCTCGACCGCGCCGCGCTGGTGCGGGCCACGCTGGAGTCGCCGGGGCCGATGCAGCAGGTCGCCGCGGCCCTGGGCGCGGACCCGCTGGCCTGGGTGCTCACCGGCGGCGAGGACCACGCGCTGCTCGCCACGTTCCCGGCCGGCGCCGCCCTGCCGGCGGGCTGGGCGGCGATCGGGGCGGTGCGCGCGGCCGGCGACAGCCCGGGCGTGCTGGTCGGCGGCGAGCCGGCGGACGCGGTCGCCGCGGCCGTCGGAGCGGAGGGGACCGGGCATGTCCACTTCCGCTGAGCACCGGCTGCCCGACGGGCGGACCGTCGTCCTGCGGGCGGTGCCCTACGACGACCCCGTGGCGCGGGCGCTGGTCGCCCGCGTGCAGCAGGAGTACGTGGCGCGCTACGGCGGCCCCGACGAGGCCGTCGTCGACCCGGCCGAGTTCGCCGCACCCGCCGGCCTGTTCCTGGTCGCCGAGGCCGGCGGGACACCGGCCGGGTGCGGGGCGTGGCGGGTGCACGAGCCCGGAGTCGTGGAGGTCAAGCGGGTCTACGTCGAGCCGGCCGCCCGCCGCATGGGCCTCGCGCAGCTGATCATGGCCGCGCTCGAGGGCAGCGCGGCTGCGGCGGGACACCGGGCGGTCGTGCTGAACACCGGCAGCCGGCAGCCCGAGGCACTGGCCCTCTACGCCGCGCTGGGCTACACACCGGTGCCCGGGTACGGCGTGTACGCCGAGGCGCCCGGGGCGGTCTTCCTGGGGAAGGACCTCCTGCCGGCGGCAGGGAGCGAGGAGCGGGCATGGGCATCGTGACGATCTCGGCGTCGTACGGCGCCGGGGGAGCGGACGTGGGCCCCGCGGTCGCCGAGCGGCTGGGGCTGGACTTCCACGACCGCGCCATCCCCGCGCAGGTGGCCGGCCGGCTGGGCGTCCCGGTGGCCGAGGCCGAGGCCAACGACGAGCGGGTGGCCCGCGGGCTGTGGCGGATCGTCGCCTCGCTGGGCACGATGCCCGACCCGGTCGGCGGCGTCGTGCCGATGACCCCGCAGCCCGACGAGCGGGCGTTCCGCCAGCAGACGGAGCGCATCGTCCGCGAGATCGCCGACGGGCCGGGAGGGGTCGTGCTCGGGCGGGCGGCCGCGCTCGTGGTGGGGGACCGCCCGGACGCGTTGCACGTCCGCCTCGACGGTTCGCGGGAACGCCGGCTCGAGGCGGCGGTGGCGCGCACCGGCCGCTCGCGGGAGGAGGTCAGGCGCGACCTGGAGGCCAACGACGCCGCCCGGGAGGGCTACGTGCGGCACTTCTACCGGTGCGAACCCGCCGCGTCCCGCCTCTACCACCTGGTGGTGGACAGCACCGCGTTCGGGCTGGACACCGTGGTCGACCTCGTCGTCGACGCGGCCCGGGCGCGCGGCATCGGGCGCTAGGTCCGCGCCGCTCCCGCGGTGTCCCGCCTGCTCCTGCGGTGCTGCACGACCGCAGGAGCAGGGAGGAGGCCGCAGGAGTGCGGCGGAGCCCCTGTCAGGCGCGGACGACCTTGCCGGCGCGGATGCACGAGGTGCAGGCGTTGATCCGGCGACGGTTGCCGGGGGCGACCAGCGCCCGCACGGACTGGATGTTCGGGTTCCAACGGCGCGGCGTGCGGCGGTGCGAGTGCGACACCGACATACCGAAACCGGGCCCCTTGCCACAGACATCGCACACGGCAGCCACGGTGGATCACTCCCAGAGAATCGTTCACAAGGCGGTGCGCAGACACGACCGCATACAGACCGTCCGACAGTCTAACCGCTCCCGGCGGACGGCGTCGCAGCGGCCGCGGATCGGCGGCGACAGGACCGTCCCCGCCCGTCGTTGCCCCGGTCGTGTCGCCGCGGCTGGGTACCCTCCGCCCGTGCTGCCGGCGCTGGACGACGCCGCGGTCGGTCGATGGTGCCGCGCCGCGGTCTCGGCCCTGTCCGGGTCCCGCAGCCGGCTCGACGACCTGAACGTCTTCCCGGTACCCGACGGCGACACCGGCACGAACCTGCTGCACACCGCCGAGGCGGCGCTGGCGGCGCTGGAGGCGGCCAGGGGGAGCGCCGAGCCGGCGTGGCAGGTCATCGCCCGCGGTGCGGTGCTCGGCGCGCGCGGCAACTCCGGCACGATCCTCGCCCAGCTGCTGCGCGGCCTGGCCGACCAGCTGGCCGACGCCCCGCCCGCCGACGGCGCGTCCTTCGCGGCCGCGCTGCAGAAGGCCGCGGACACCGCGTACGCCGCGGTCGCCGACCCCGAGGAGGGGACCTTCCTCACCGTGGCCCGCGCCGGCGGGGAGGCCGCGATGGCCGCGGTCGCGGCCGACCGCATCGAGCTCGCCGACGTGGTGCGGGCCGCGGCCGACGGCGCCCGGGAGGCCCTCGAGGCCACGCCCGGGCAGTTGGCGGTGCTCCGGGACGCCGGTGTGGTCGACGCCGGGGGCGCCGGCCTGTGCCTGCTCCTGGACGCGCTGGTCACCACGGTGACCGGGATCGAGCCGGCCCGTCCGCCGCTGACCCGCCGTCCCGCCCGGCCGCACGAGCACGCGCACGACCTGCCGCACCAGCCGCCCGCCGGGCCGGGCAGCGAGGTGCAGTACCTGCTGGCCGGCAGCGACGACGCGGCCGTGGCCCGCCTGCACGACCGGCTCGCCGCGCTGGGCGACAGCCTGGTCGTCGTCGGTGTGGACACGCCCGCCGGCCGGGAGTGGAACGTGCACGTGCACACCTCCGACGTCGGGGCCGCCATCGAGGCGGGCATCGAGGCGGGGCGGCCGTACCGGATCTCGGTCAGCCCGCTGGCCCCCGTCCGGCCGCCGGCGCCGGTCGCCGGGGAGCGGGCCGTCGTGGCGATCGTCCCCGGCGACGGGCTCGCGGAGCTGTTCGCCGGGGAGGGTGCGCGCGTGGTGACCGCCGGTCCGGACGGCGTCACCGAGGACGACGTCCTGGCCGAGATCATCGGGTCGGGCGCCGCGGACGTCGTCGTCCTCCCCAACGACCCCGACCTGACGGCGACCGCGGCGCGCGCCGCCGAGCGGGCCCGGGAGGAGGAGCGCGACGTCGCCGTCGTCCCCACCCGGTCGCCGGTGCAGGGGCTGGCCGCGCTCGCCGTCGCCGATCCCACCCGCCGGTTCCACGACGACGTCATCACGATGGCCGAGGCCGCCGCGGCCACCCGCTGGGCCGAGGTGACCCGGGCGGCCCAGGAGGCGCTGACCAGCGCCGGGCGCTGCCAGCCCGGCGACGTCCTGGGCTCGGCCGAGGGGGACGTCGTGGTCATCGGCGGCGACCCCGCGGCGGTCTCCTGCGACCTGCTCGACCGGATGCTGTCGGCCGGTGGTGAGCTGGTCACGCTGGTCGTCGGCCCCGACACCGTCCTCGGTGACGCGGTCTGCGCGCACCTGTCGTCGGTGCACCCGACCGTCGAGGTCACCCGCTACGACGACGGCCCGCGCGACATCCCGCTCCAGGTGGGGGTCGAGTGATGGCGGTCGACATGTCGACCCGGCTGGACCGCGTCCTCGGCGCGAAGACGGCCAAGGTCATGGCCGAGCAGCTCGCCCTGCACACCGTGCGCGACCTGCTGCGGCACTACCCCCGCAAGTACGCCCGCCGCGGCGAGATGACCAAGCTCGAGGACCTCCAGGTCGGCGACCGGGTCACCGTGCTCGCCCAGGTGCGCAAGGTGTCGACGCGGAAGATGCGCAACCGGCCCGGCTCGCTCACCGAGGTCACGGTCGGCGACGGCGCCAACTCCATGCAGCTGGTGTTCTTCAACCGCAAGCACGCCGGCCTGCGCGAGGGCGCCTGGGGGCTGTTCGCCGGCACCGTCGGCGAGTACCGGAAGTCCAAGCAGTTCGCGCACCCCGACTGCCACCTGATGACCGGGGACGACGACGAGGACTGGGCCCGCGCCCTCATCCCGCTCTACCCGGCGACCAGGGACGTCTCCAGCTGGGTCATCCAGCGCTCGGTCAAGCTGCTGCTCAACCACTCGGGCAACCTCGCCGACCTGGTCGACGACCCCCTGCCCGAGGAGATCCGCGCCCGGCACGGCCTGCTGAGCCTGCCCGCGGCGCTGCTCGACATCCACCGCCCCACCACGATGGACGACGTCGAGCGCGCCTCCCACCGGCTCAAGTGGGACGAGGCGATCACCCTCCAGCTCACCCTCGCCGGCCGCCGGAAGGCCGCCGCCCTGGAGCCCGGCATCGCGCGGCCCCGGCGGCCCGGCGGGCTGCTCGACGCGGTCGACGCCGCGCTGCCCTTCGCGCTCACCGAGGGCCAGCGCGAGGTGGGGGAGGAGCTGGCCGCCGAGCTGGCCCGCGAGCAGCCGATGCACCGGCTGCTGCAGGGCGAGGTCGGCTCGGGCAAGACCGTCGTCGCGCTGCGCGCCATGGCCCAGGTCGTCGACGCCGGCGGCCAGGCCGCGCTGCTCGCGCCCACGGAGGTGCTCGCCGCGCAGCACGCCCGGGGCATCCGCGCGCTGCTGGGCCCGCTCGGCCGGGCCGGCGAGCTCGACGGCGACCCGGCCGGCACCCGGGTCACCCTGCTCACCGGCTCGCTCAAGGCCGCCGCCCGCCGCGCGGCCCTCGCCGAGGTCGCCGAGGGGCACGCCGGCATCGTCGTCGGCACCCACGCGCTGCTGCAGGAGACCGTGGAGTTCGCCGACCTCGGCCTGGTCGTCGTCGACGAGCAGCACCGCTTCGGCGTCGAGCAGCGCGACGCGCTGCGGGCCAAGGGCAACCGGCCGCCGCACGTGCTGGTCATGACCGCCACCCCGATCCCGCGCACCGTGGCGATGACCGTCTACGGCGACCTGGAGACCTCCACCCTGCGCCAGCTGCCCAGCGGCCGCGGGGGAGTGGCCAGCTCGGTGGTCCCGGTGCGGGAGAAGCCGAACTGGCTGGACCGGGCGTGGGAGCGGCTGCGCGAGGAGGTCGCCGCCGGGCGGCAGGCATACGTCGTGTGCCCACGCATCGGCGAGGACGCCGGCGCCGAGGAGGAGCCCGACGACGCCGACGGCGCCCCCGCGGCCGAGTCGGAGGACCGCCGCCCGCCGCTGGCCGTGCTCGACGTCGCCGAGGCGCTGCGGGAGGGGCCGCTGGCCGGACTCCGCCTGGAGGTCCTGCACGGCCGGATGACGCCGGAGGACAAGGAGGCCCGGATGCGGGGCTTCGCCGCCGGCGAGGTCGACGTCCTCGTCGCCACCACGGTCGTCGAGGTGGGCGTCGACGTGCCCAACGCCACGGTGATGGTCGTCATGGACGCCGACCGCTTCGGCGTCAGCCAGCTGCACCAGCTCCGCGGCCGGGTCGCCCGCGGCAAGCACCAGGGGCTGTGCCTGCTGGTGAGCGAGGCGGCCACGAGCTCGGCCACCGGGCAGCGGCTGGCCGCGGTCGCCGCCACCTCCGACGGCTTCGAGCTGGCCCGCCTGGACCTCGAGACCCGCCGCGAGGGCGACGTGCTCGGCGCCGCCCAGTCCGGCCGCCGCTCCGGCGTCCGGATGCTCTCGCTGCTCGAGGACGAGGAGCTCATCGCCGAGGCCCGGACCGAGGCCACCGACCTCCTGGCCGGCGACCGCGGCCTGGCCGACTTCCCCGGGCTGGCGATGGAGGTCGCCGCGCTGGCCACCGACGAGCGCGCCGAGTACCTCGAGAAGGCATGACGCGACTCATCTCCGGAGTCGCCGGCGGACGGCGGATCGCGGTCCCGTCCTCCGGCGTCCGGCCGACCGGCGACCGCGCCCGCGAGGGCCTGTTCAACAGCCTCGGCACGCTGCTGGACCTCGAGGGCGCCACCGTCCTCGACCTCTACGCCGGCTCCGGCGCGCTCGGCCTGGAGGCGCTCAGCCGCGGTGCCCAGACCGTCGTCTTCGTCGAGTCCGGCCCGCGCGTGCTGCCGGTGCTCAAGGCCAACCTCGCGGCCGTCGGGCTCCCCGGCGGGCGGGTGGTGGCCGGGTCGGTCCCGACCGTCGTCGCCGGACGGCCCCCGGCCCGGTTCGACCTGGTGCTGGCCGACCCGCCGTACGCCACGCCGGTCGCCGAGGTCCTCGGCGTCCTCGATTCGCTGGCCACGGGCGGCTGGCTGGCCGAGGAGGCCGTGGTCGTCGTCGAGCGCTCCAGCCGCGAGGAGCCCTGGGAGTGGCCGACACCCCTGCGTGGACTGCGCGATCGCCGCTACGGCGAGGCCGTGCTCCGGTACGGTCGCTCTCCGTGAGGCGCGCGGTCTGCCCCGGTTCGTTCGACCCGGTCACGAACGGGCACGTCGACGTCATCAACCGGGCGGCGGCCCTGTACGACGAGCTCGTCGTGGCGGTGCTGGTCAACCCCGGCAAGGCCGGGCTGTTCACCGTCGAGGAGCGCATGGAGCTGCTCCGCGACGCGGTCGCCGGCCTGCCCAACGTCACGATCGACAGCTTCCAGGGGCTGCTCGTCGACTACTGCCGGGCCCGCGGCATCCCGGTGATCGTCAAGGGACTGCGCGCGGTCAGCGACTTCGAGTACGAGCTGCAGATGGCGCAGATGAACCGAGAGCTGGCGGGCATCGAGACGCTGTTCGTGCCCACCGCCCCGCAGGTCGGGCACCTCTCTTCGAGCCTGGTCAAGCAGATCGCCACCTTCGGCGGGGACGTGTCCAGCCTCGTGCCCAAGGCCGTCCACGACCGGCTGGTCGCGCACCGGGAGCAGGGGTCATGACAGAGGTGGTCTACCGGCTCTACGAGACCGTCGACGAGCTGAGCACGGTCATCGAGAACGCCCGCAACGTGCCGATGTCCGGCGGCTCCTGCATGGTGCCCCGCGACGTCCTCCTGGACCTGCTCGACGACCTGCGGGAGAACCTCCCCGAGGACGTGCACAAGGCCGGGGCGATCGTCGAGCAGCGCACCGAGATCCTCCAGCAGGCGCAGGCCGAGGCCGAGCGGCTGACCGGTCGCACCCGCAGCGAGAGCGAGCAGGTGGTCGGGGCGGCGCGGCGGCAGCGCGAGGAGATCCTCGGCACCGCCCGCCGACAGCGCGACGACCTGCTCGCCCGGGCACAGGCCGAGGCCGAGGAGCTGCTCGCGCAGGCCGAGGAGGAGGCCGAGCGCATCCTCGAGGAGGCCCGCCAGCACCGTGAGGCGCTGATCGCCGACGGCCACGCCCAGCACGCCGAGATCCTCGCCGCCGCCCAGGCCGAGCACGAGCGGATGATCAGCGAGACCGAGGTCTACCAGGGCGCGGTCACCCGGGCCGACGAGCTCGGCGCCCAGACGATCGCCGACGTCAACCGGATGCGCGCCGAGGTCGACGAGTACGTCGACAGCCGGCTGGCCGACTTCGGGACCACGCTGGAGCGGATGCTGCGGTCGGTGGAGAAGGCCCGCTCCACGCTCCGCGAGTAGGAGGACCCCCTGCGGGGTGGCGTTGCCCACCCGGTCGGCCCGGACGGCGCGGTCCGGGCATCGGGTAGTCTGGTCATCCGGTCCGACCGCGGGCGTCCCGCACCTCGGCCGGCCCTCCCCAGCTGCCTACCGCGAGTACCGACATGCCTTCCGCACCTCAGCCCCGCAGAGGCGCCGCGGCCCCCGAGGCCCGGCGTCCCGCCGCCGACCCCTGGCGGGTCGACCTGCGGGAGCTCGGCCGCCGGGCCGGTTCGATGCTGGAGCTGCAGCGGACTCTCCCGGCGCCGGGCGACTGGCGGGTGGAGCTGATCGGCGTCCCCGCGGGCGCCGACGTCCGGCTGCGGCTGCGGCTGGAGTCGGTCATGGAGGGCGTGCTCGTCTCCGGTGAGGTCGAGGTGCCCGTCGCCGGCTCGTGCGCGCGGTGCCTGGAGCCGATCGAGGACACCCTCGAGCTCGACGTCCAGGAGCTGTTCGCCTACGCGGGCAGCACCACCGAGGCCACCAGCGAGGAGGACGAGGTCCGCACCGTCGAGGCCGACCACATCGACCTCGAGCCGATGGTCCGTGACCTCGTCGTCCTGAGCCTGCCGCTGGCCCCCACCTGCGACGAGGACTGCGCCGGGCTGTGCGCAGACTGCGGGCAGCGGCTCGACGACCTGCCGGCCGACCACACCCACGAGGTGCTCGACCCGCGCTGGGCCGGTCTGGCGGAGCGCTTCGGCGCCCCGCCGGCCGACCGTTTCGCTTCCGAACCGGGTACCCCCGGTACGGACAACCCAGAGGAGAACTGACCGTGGCCGTCCCGAAGCGGAAGATGTCCCGCGCCAACACCCGCTCCCGGCGCTCGCAGTGGAAGGCGACCGCGCCCACCCTCTCGCCGTGCCCGAACCGCGCCTGCGGCGAGCTCAAGCCCCCGCACCAGGCGTGCCCGAGCTGCGGTCAGTACGACGGCCGCCAGGTCCTCTCCGTCTGATCCGGCAGGGGCAGACCGTCGTGGGGACGTCGCCGGCCAGCACCCAGCCCGCTCCGGGCGGGCCGCCCCGGCGTTCCCCGGCGGGGGAGGCACACGCCATCCGCGCGGCCGCCTGGCTCTCCGACGCCCTCGGCGTGGAGCTGCCCGGCGGCCTGCTGGCGTTGGCGCTGACCCACCGGTCCTACGCCTACGAGAACGGCGGGCTGCCCACCAACGAGCGCCTGGAGTTCCTCGGCGACTCGGTGCTCGGCCTGGTGGTCACCGACGAGCTGTACCGCCGCCACCCCGAGCTGCCGGAGGGCCGGCTGGCCAAGCTGCGGGCCTCCGTGGTCAACATGACCTCGCTGGCCGGGGTGGCCCGCCGTCTCGGCGCCGGCGGGCTGGGCCCGCACCTGCTGCTCGGCCGCGGTGAGGAGACCACCGGCGGGCGGGAGAAGGACTCGATCCTCGCCGACGCACTGGAGGCGCTGATCGGCGCGGTGCACGTCGGGCTGGGCCTGGACGCCGCCGGCGGCGTCGTCCACCGGCTGTTCGACCCGCTGCTGGACCAGGCCGCCACCCGCGGCGCCGGTCTGGACTGGAAGACCAGCCTGCAGGAGCTCGGCGCCGCGCTGGGGCTGGGCGCACCGACCTACCTGGTCGAGGACGACGGTCCCGACCACGCCAAGACCTTCACCGCCGCGGTCGTCCTGGCCGACACCGTCCGTGGCCGCGGCACCGGGCGGACCAAGAAGGCCGCCGAGCAGGAGGCCGCCGAGGCCGCCTGGCAGGCGCTGACGGAGACCGCGGAACCCGCCGCCGTCCGGAGCTGACCGGCCGTGCCCGAGTTGCCCGAGGTCGAGGTGGTCCGGCGCGGACTCGAGCGCTGGGTCGCCGGTCGCACCGTCGCCGCCGTCGAGGTGCACCACCCGCGCGCCGTGCGCCGGCACCTCGAGGGCACCGACCACTTCGTGCAGACCCTGACCGGGCGCACGCTCACCGAGGCCCGCCGGCGGGGCAAGTACCTGTGGCTGCCGCTCGCCGAACCGGACGGCACGGCGTCGGGCCGGGCGCTCGTGGCGCACCTGGGGATGAGCGGCCAGCTGCTGGTGGAGAAGCCGTCGGCGCCGGACGAGACGCACCTGCGCGCCCGGTTCACCTTCACCGACGGCGGCCGGGAGCTGCGCTTCGTCGACCAGCGCACCTTCGGGGGCCTGGCCGTGGAGGACGGCGACCCGGTCGGGGGTGGAGACCCTGGCGGGCTGCCGCCGCGCCTGGCGCACATCGCGATCGACCCGCTCGACGACTCCTTCGACGCCGACGCGTTCAGTGCCGCCCTGCGCCGGCGGCACACCGAGGTCAAGCGGGCGCTGCTCGACCAGACGCTCATCGGCGGCGTCGGCAACATCTACGCCGACGAGGCGCTGTGGCGGGCCCGGCTGCACGGCAACCGGCCGACCGACCGGCTGTCCCGCGGGCAGGTCAGCGACCTGCTCGACGGCGTCCGCGACGTGCTGGGGGAGGCCCTCGCGCAGGGCGGCACCTCCTTCGACTCGCTCTACGTCGACGTCAACGGGCAGAGCGGCTACTTCTCCCGGTTTCTCGCCGTGTACGGCCAGGCCGACCGGCCCTGCCCCCGCTGCGGGACGGCGATCGTGCGCGAGTCGTTCATGAACCGGTCCAGCTACAGCTGCCCGCGCTGCCAGCCGCGCCCGAGAGCCCGCCGCTCGTGAGCCGCCGGGTGGTCGCGCTGGTGTCGGGCGCCGTCCAGGGGGTCGGCTACCGCTGGTTCGTCCGTGGGCGCGCGGAGGCCGCCGGGCTCGCCGGCTCGGCGACCAACCTCCCCGACGGCCGGGTCGAGGTGGTGCTCGAGGGCCCGGACGCCGCCGTGGCCGCTGTCCTGGCCGCTCTGGGAGGCCCCGAGGCCCCGGGTGCCGTGCGGCGGGTCGACGTGCGGGACGAGGCGGGGCAGGGTGGGACCGGCTTCACGACGGCGTGACGAAGGTGACACACGCCCGACACGGGTGGTGTGCAGTGTGGCCGTTGACCTGCGTGTCGGGGCCTGTCACCCTGGGAACACACAGACCGCGCCGACCGTCGAACGGGGCGCAGGTCGTTCCCTCAACGCAGTCGAAAGGCCGTAGTAGCCATGGCCAAGGCCCTGTTCGGTCACGTCGTCCCCCCCGCGGAGCTCCGAGTAGTCGAGGAGAACGCCGTGCTGCGGGCCAGGGTGCGCCGGCTGGAGCAGGAACTGCAGGAGCTGCGCGCGCAGCGCGACGCGGCGATCGCCCACGAGTTGCTGAGCATGGCCGGCGAGAACGCCGAGCCGGCGCTCGCCTGAACGGCTCCGCCACAACGACACCACCCTTCCCGCCCGCTCCGCAGGTCGCGGGCGGCGGAGCCCTGCGGGGCTAGGGTCTTGATCTCGTGCACCTGTCGAGCCTGACGCTGAAGGGCTTCAAGTCCTTCGCGTCCGCGACGACCCTCCGCCTCGAGCCGGGCATCACCGCCGTCGTCGGGCCCAACGGCTCGGGCAAGTCCAACGTCGTCGACGCCATCGCCTGGGTCCTCGGCGAGCAGGGCGCGAAGAGCCTCCGCGGCGGCAAGATGGAGGACGTGATCTTCGCCGGCACCGCCGGCCGCCCCGCCCTCGGCCGGGCCGAGGTCACCCTCACCATCGACAACGCCGACGGCGCCCTGCCGATCGAGTACACCGAGGTCTCGATCACCCGGCGCATGTACCGCTCCGGGGAGAGCGAGTACGAGATCAACGGCGACAAGGTCCGGCTGCTCGACGTCCAGGAGCTGCTCAGCGACTCCGGCATCGGCCGCGAGATGCACGTCATCGTCGGCCAGGGGCAGCTCGACGCGGTCCTCTCCGGGCGGCCGGAGGACCGGCGGGCCTTCGTCGAGGAGGCCGCCGGCGTCCTCAAGCACCGCAAGCGCAAGGAGAAGGCGCTCCGCAAGCTCGACGCGATGCAGCTCAACCTCGACCGGCTGGGGGACCTGACCGTCGAGCTGCGCCGGCAGCTCAAGCCGCTGGGCCGCCAGGCGGAGGTGGCCCGCCGGGCTGCGGGCGTGCAGGCCGACCTGCGCGACGCCCGCCTGCGGCTGCTCGCCGACGACCTCGTCCGGCTGCGCGAGGCCCTGGACGAGGTCGCCGACGAGGCCGCCGCCCGCCGCCGGCGCGCCGTCGTCGAGGACCGGCTCGGCGAGGCCTCGCGGCGCGAGTCCGGGCTGGAGGCGGAGCTGGCCGCCAACGCGCCGCTGCTGGGCTCGGCGCAGGAGACCTGGTACCGGCTCTCCGCGCTGACCGAGCGCTTCCGCGGCATCGCGCAGCTGGCCGCCGAGCGGCACCGGCACCTGTCGGCCGCTCCGCCCGCTGCCGCCGCGGGCCGCGACCCCGACCAGCTCGAGGCCGAGGCCGAGCGGATCGCCGCCACCGAGGCCGAGCTCGCTGCCGGTCTGGCGGCCGAGCGCGGGCGGCTGGCCACCGCCGTCGCCGCCCGCACCGAGGTCGAGTCCGCCCTCGCCGACGCCGAGCGGGCGTGGGTCGCCGCGGCACGGGCCCTGGCCGACCGCCGGGAGGGGCTGGCCCGGCTCTCCGGGCAGGTCGCCGCCGCGCGCTCCCGGGTGGCGGCCGGCGAGGCCGAGATCGAGCGGCTGACGCTCGCCGCCGGCGAGGCCACCGACCGCGCCGACGGAGCCGCCGAGCGGCTGGCCGCGCGGCGGGACGAGGTGGCCGGCGCCGCCGACGCCGACGTCGCCCTGGTCACCGCGCACCAGGACGCCGTGGCCGCGCACGCCGAGGCGGCCCGGGACGTGACCGAGCTGACCGCCGCCGAGCGCGCCGCCGAGCGCGACCGGGCCTCCTGGCAGGCCCGCCGCGACGCCCTCGCCCTCGGCCTGACACCGGCCGACGGTGCCGCCGAGGTCCTCGCCGCGGGCCTCCCCGGCGTGCTCGGGCCGGTGACCGAGCAGCTCGGCGTCACGCCCGGGGCCGAGCTCGCGGTCACCGCCGCCCTCGGCGGGATGGCCGACGCCGTCGTCGTCTCCGGCGTGGCCGAGGCCGCCGCCGCGCTGGCCCGCCTGCGGGACGGCGGCGGCGGGCGGGCCGGGCTGCTGGTGACCGCCGGCCTGCCGGCCCTGCCGCGCGACGGGTGGCCCGAGCTGCCCGACGGTGCGCGGTGGGCCCTCGACCTGGTCACGGCTCCCGAGCAGCTGCGCTCCGCGCTGGCCCGGGCGCTGGACCGGGTCGCCGTCGTGCCCGACCTGGACGCCGCCGTCGCCCTGGTCGGCACGCACCCGCGCGTGCGGGCGGTCACCCGAGACGGTGACCTGGTCGGCGCGGACTGGGCGGTCGGCGGTTCCGCGGACGCACCGTCGGGTCTGGAGGTCCGCGCGCGGGTCGACGATGCCGACCGGGAGCTGGCCGCGGCCGTCGACCGTGCCGCCGAGCTGGCCGACCGGCTGGTCGCCGCCCGCGAGGTCGCCCGCGCCCGGTCGGCCGACGTGGAGGCCGCACTGGCCGCCCGGCAGGCCGCCGACCGCAGCCGGTCCGCCGTCGCCGCGCAGCTGGCCGAACTCGGCGCCGCTGCCCGGTCCGCCGCCGCCGAAGCCGAGCGGTCCGTCGCCGCGCGGGTGCGCGCCGAGCAGGCGCTGGAGCAGGCACACCTGGCGCTGGCCGGGCTCGAGGAGCGGCTGGCCGAGGCCGAGGCCGCGCCGGTCGCCGACGAGCCGGACCCCGCCGAGCGGGACCGGTTGCGGCTGGAGGCCGCGGCCGGCCGGCAGGCCGAGACCGAGGCGCGCCTGGCCGTCCGCACCGCCGAGGAGCGGGCGCGCGCGCTCGCCGGGCGGGCGGAGTCGCTGCGCCGCCAGGCGCGGCAGGAGCGCGCGGCGCGGGAACGGGCCGCCGCCGCTCGGCTGGCCCGTGAGCAGGGCGCGCAGGTCGCGGCCCGCGTGCGGGCGGAGGCCGAGGCGGCGCTCGCGGCGCTCGCCGGCTCGCTGTCCCGGGCGGCCGCCGAGCGCGACGAGCTGGCGCGGGTGCGCACCGGCCGGGAGGCCGAGCTGCTCGAGGTGCGGGCGGCCGTGCGTGCGGCGACCGCCGAGCTGGAGCGCCTGACCGACGAGGTGCACCGCGACGAGGTGGCCCGCGCCGAGCAGCGCTACCGGATCGAGAGCCTGGAGGGCCGCGCGGCCGAGGAGTACGGCGTCGACCTGCCGACCCTGCTCGCCGAGTACGGGCCCGGCGCGCCGGTGCCGCCCACCCCCGCCCAGGTGGCGGCCGCCCAGGACGCGGGGGAGCCCGAGCCCGAGCCGGTGCCCTACGACCGCGCCGCGCAGGAGCGCCGGGCCGCCCAGGCCGAACGCGACCTCGCCACCCTCGGCAAGGTCAACCCGCTGGCGCTCGAGGAGTTCGCCGCCCTGGAGGAGCGGCACGGGTTCCTCGCCACCCAGCTGGAGGACCTCAAGGCCACCCGCCGCGACCTGCTGACCGTCGTCCGCGAGGTCGACGAGCGGATCCACGACGTCTTCGCCTCCGCCTTCGCCGACGTGCAGCGGGAGTTCGAGCAGGTCTTCGCGACGCTGTTCCCCGGCGGCTCGGGCCGGCTCACCCTCACCGACCCGGAGGACCTGCTCACCACCGGCGTCGAGGTGGAGGCCCGCCCGCCCGGCAAGAAGGTCAAGCGGCTGTCGCTGCTGTCGGGCGGCGAGCGCTCGCTGACCGCCGTCGCGCTGCTCGTGGCGATCTTCCGCGCCCGGCCCTCGCCGTTCTACGTGCTCGACGAGGTCGAGGCGGCGCTCGACGACGTCAACCTCGGCCGGCTGCTCACCCTCGTCGAGCAGCTGCGGTCGACGTCGCAGCTCATCGTGATCACGCACCAGAAGCGCACGATGGAGATCGCCGACGCGCTGTACGGCGTCAGCATGCGCGGCGACGGGATCACCGGCGTCATCAGCCAGCGCCTCCGCGAGGCCGAACCCGCCTGAGACCCGAGGCATAGGAAGCTCTTCCCACGTCGTCGAGCCGAGGACGTGGGAAGAGCTTCCTATGCCTCGTCAGACGCCGGAGGTGACCTCGAGGTCGACGACGAGCGGCAGGTGGTCGGAGGCGCCGGCGCCGTCCAGCACGTGCGCGCGGGCCACGCCGATGCCGGGGGAGACCCACACCTGGTCGATCCGCCGGTGCGGCCGGCCCGCGGGGTGGGTCTCGCCGTGCTGGTGGTGCCAGAACCGCCAGCCCGCCTGGTCGTCCCGCTCGGGGGCGAGCTCCCACGCGTCGGTGAACCGCTCCCGCAGCACCGCGAGCTCGGGGCCGTCGGGGTCGGCGTTGAAGTCGCCGACGAGGACGCCGGTCGCCATCGGGTCGGTGTGCAGCCCGGCGATCATCTCCACCTGGGCCGACCGCTCGTCGACGGAGTGGGTGCTCAGGTGGGTCGTCATCACCCAGAGCGCACCCCCGTCCAGCTCGACCATCGTCCGCAGCGCGCTGCGCGGCTCACCGGACCCGGGCAGCGGGTGGACGTCGCTGACCAGGATCGGCAGCCGGGAGAGCAGCGCGTTGCCGTACTGACGCGGCTTGGCGGCGGCGGCGCTGGCCTCGTCGATCGCCGGTCCCCACGCCAGCTGCATGTCCAGGGCCCGCGACAGCAGCAGCGCCTGGTCGACGTCCTCGCTGCGGCCGCCGAAGTACCGGTCGACCTCCTGCAGGCAGATGACGTCGGCGTCGGCGGCGGCGAGCACCTTCGCCAGCCGGGGCAGGTCGTGCCGTCCGTCGCGGCCCACCCCGTGGTGGGTGTTGAACGTGATCAGCCGGACGGGGATCGGCGGCTGGCCTGGACCGGGGGCGGGTCGCGTCACCGCCTCAGCCTGTCACCTCCGCCGGGGCCGGCGCCGACAGCGGCAGGTCCAGGACTTCCTCCAGGGACTTCTCGGGTTCAGGACGCCGCTCGCTCACGAACAGCCGGAACCGGGCCTCGCGTCCGTCGAGCTCCAGCTCGCCGAGCTGGTTGCCGAAGTACGGGCCGGCGGCCTTCTCCCACGACAGCGCGGAGGGCCGGACCCGGGCCAGCCGGGCCATGCCGGTCATGAGCCGTCGCGCCCAGCCGCTCCAGCCGATCCGGAAACCGACCTTGATCGGGTGCGGTGCCTGGTTGTGCAGCGGGGAGACGGTCAGCTGGTGCACGCGGGTGGCCAGGCCGCCGGGGTGCACCAGCTCCGCCGCGTAGGCGTGGTGGACGTCGCCGGAGAGGACGAGTGCGGTCGCCGGCGGCCGGCCGTGCTCGCCGCGGCCCACGGCGACGAGCAGCCGGCCCAGCCGCTCGAAGGAGTCGCCGAACGCCGCCCAGTGCTCGAGGTCCGCGGCCTGCCGCAGCTTCTCCGACAGCCGGCCGACCGGTCCGCCCAGGTGCCGGCCGTTGAGCGTCTCGCTCCACCGCTCGATCTGGTGGATCGCGTGCGGCAGCAGCCACGGCAGCGACGTGCCCAGCACGACGTGCTCGACGCCCTCCTCGACCGCTCGGCGCACCGCGGCCTCGACCCAGGCGAACTCGGCGTCGTCCACCATCCGGCGGCCGTGCTCCTCGAGCACCCGGCCGGCCCGGCTGTCGATCATCACCATCCGGACCTCGCCCCAGTGCCGCACGTAGCTCCACCGGGTCGAGCGGGGATCCGCGTCGGCCGCCTGCGCCATCGCCCGCAGCACCGGCATCGCGTCGCCGGTCGACTCCCGGACCGCTGCCCACACCTCGCTCTCCGCCAGCTCCTGCGGGCTGAGGTTGCCCAGGTGCTGGTAGACCCAGTAGCTGACCAGGCCGCCGACGATCCGCTCGGCCCACCACTGCTGGCCGGTGACCTCCCGGCGCCAGGCGGCCGAGGTGTTCCAGTCGTCGATCATCTCGTGGTCGTCGAAGATCATCGACGACGGGATGGTCGACAGCAGCCAGCGCACCTGGGGATCGCTCCAGGACTCGGCGTAGAGCCGGGTGTACTCGTCGAAGTCGGCGACCTGCGTCTTCGGGTCGGCCGGCTGCGCGCGGCGCAGCGTGAGCCACTGCTTGGTCTGCCAGGTCAGCTCGTCGGCGTAGACCTGGTCGCCGAGCAGCACCAGCGCGTCCGGCCACTGGTCCTCGGGCTGGCCGGTCAGCCGGGCGGCATAGGTGTCCAGCGCGTCGGGTGGGATGCCCTCGCTGAGGTCGACCGTGCTGGGCGTGGCGTAGCGGCAGGAGCCGAAGGCGATCCGGAAGGGCCCGGGCCGGCCCGGCGTCCGGATCCGGCTGGGCGGGAACGGCGAGGCGGCGTCCGGCCACGCGCGCTCGCCGTCGAGGCGGACCTCGTAGGGCGTGGTGCTGCCCGGCTCCAGCCCCTCGACCAGCACCAGGGCGTAGTGGTGCGCGCCGACGGCGAACGTGCGCGCGCGGCGGCCGAGCACCTCGACCTCGCAGGGCCGGTCGACCTCCACCCAGATGGTGGCCGACACGGGGTCGACGTGCCGGAGCAGCGGACCGAGCAGGAGGACCGGGGACTCGCGGCGGGGCAGGGGCATGCCGACCAGCGTGGCCCACGCACCTGTGTTCCGCCCAGCCCCCGCTGTGCGGCTCCTGGGAGACTGACGGCCATGGAGTTCGTGCTGATCGCGGTCGCGATCCTCGTCGTCGCCCTGGTCCTCGGGATCAGCCTGCTGGTCGGTCGCGGCCGCCGCACCACCCGCCTGGACGACGACGCGGTCTCCGGCACGACGCTGACCCGGCCGCGCCCGCCGGCGCCGACTCCGACGGAGGAGCCGCGGCCCTCCGGGTCCACCGCCACCGGGCTCGGGCTGCCACCGGAGACGGTCGAGCCCGCCGCGCCGCCGACCGAGCTGCCCCCCGCCGAGCCGGAGCCCGGCCTGCTCTTCGAGACGCCGCCGCCGTCGGCGGGCCGGCTGGTGCGGCTGCGCTCGCGGCTGGCCCGCTCGCAGTCGTCGCTGGGCCGCGGCCTGCTGACGGTGCTGGCGCGGGAGAAGCTGACCGAGGACGACTGGGAGGAGATCGAGGAGACCCTCCTCGCCGCCGACGTCGGCGTCGCCGCGACCACCCAGATCGTCGACCGGCTGCGCACCCAGTCGATGGTGCTGGCCACCGCGTCCGGCGAGGACCTGCGCCGGCTGCTGGTCCGCGAGCTCACCGCCGTCCTCGGCCCGGACCTGGACCGCGGCCTCGGTGTCGAGCGCCGCGAGGGCCGGCCCGGCGTCGTCCTCGTGGTCGGCGTCAACGGCGCGGGCAAGACGACGACGGTCGGCAAGATCGCCCGGGTGCTGGTCGGTGACGGCCGGAGCGTCGTCCTCGGCGCGGCCGACACCTTCCGCGCGGCGGCCGCCGACCAGCTGGAGACGTGGGGGGAGCGGGTCGGCGTCCTCACCGTGCGCGGCCGCGAGGGGGCCGACCCGGCGTCGGTCGCCTTCGAGGCGGTGCGTACGGGAGTGGAGGCCGAGGTCGACACCGTGGTCGTCGACACCGCCGGCCGGCTGCACACCAAGGGCGGCCTCATGGACGAGCTCGGCAAGATCAAGCGGGTCGTGGAGAAGCAGTCCCCGGTCACCGAGGTGCTGTTGGTCCTCGACGCGACGACCGGCCAGAACGGCGTCGTCCAGGCCCGCGTCTTCACCGACGCCGTCGACGTCACCGGCGTCGTCCTCACCAAGCTCGACGGCACCGCCAAGGGCGGCATCGTCGTCTCCGTGCAGCGCGAGCTGGGCATCCCGGTGAAGCTCGTCGGGCTGGGGGAGGGGGCCGACGACCTCGCGCCCTTCGAGCCGGAGGCGTTCGCCGAGGCGCTCGTCGGCTGACAGCCGCGGGAGCATCGCAGCGAGCGAGGAGCGGACCGGGGACGTCGTCGGCTAGCGGATCGCGGCCGGGTCGAACCCGTATGGCAGCTCCAGCCGGTGCCGGGCGAGCAGCTCGGTGTCGGCGAGCAGCGCGCGGGTCGGCCCGTCGGCGACGACGACCCCGTCGTCGAGCACCACCGCACGCGGGCACAGCTGCACGGCGTAGGGCAGGTCGTGGGTGACCATCAGCATGGTCACCGGCAGCGCCTGCAGGACCTCGGCGAGCTCCCGGCGGCCGGCCGGGTCGAGGTTCGACGACGGCTCGTCGAGCACCAGGATCTCCGGGTGCATCGACAGCACCGTGGCGACGGCGACCCGGCGGCGCTGGCCGAAGGAGAGGTGGTGCGGCGGCCGGTCGGCGGCGTCGGTCATGCCGACCTGCTCCAGCGCCGCGGCGACCCGCGCCCCGACCTCGGCCTCGGGCAGCCCCAGGTTGCGCGGGCCGAAGGCGACGTCCTCGCCGACCGTGGGCAAGAACAGCTGGTCGTCGGGGTCCTGGAAGACCACCCCGACCCGCCGCCGGACCTCCTGCAGGTGCGACCGGTCCACCGGCAGGCCGGCCACGGCGACCGCGCCGCGCCCGCCGCGCAGGATGCCGTTGAGGTGCAGCACGAGGGTCGTCTTGCCCGCGCCGTTGGGCCCGAGCAGCGCCACCCGCTCGCCGCGCTCGATGCGCAGGTCGACGCCGAACAGCGCCTGGTGCCCGTCGGGGTAGGCGAAGGCCAGGTCCTCGACGAGCAGCGAGGGGGGTGTGCTCACCCGAGCAGCAGACCGGACGCCAGGACGGCGCCGGCGGCCAGCGGCAGCGCGAGCGCGGTCAGCCACGCCCGGGCGGGTACGGCCGCGGTCGGTCCGGTGGGCATCCGGCCCGCGTAGCCACGGGACAGCATCGCCAGGTGCACCCGCTCGCCGCGCTCGTAGGAGCGGATGAACAGCGAGCCGGCCGCCGGGCCGAGCACCCGCAGCGCGCCGAGGTGGCGGCCCCGGAACCCCCGCGACTCCCGGGCGACCCGCATCCGGCGCAGCTCGCCGCCGACGACGTCGGCGTAGCGGATCATGAACATCAGGATCTGGACGAGCACCGTGGGCAGCCCCAGCCGCTCCAGACCGCGCAGCAGCGCCCGGGGCTCGGTGGTGGCGGCCAGCACGGTGGCGGCCAGCACCGACAGCGTCGCCTTGGCCAGCAGCCCCCCGGCGGCGGCCAGGCCGCTCTCGGACAGGGACAGCCCGGCGACGTCCACCCGCGGGCCCTGCGCCACGAACGGCAGCAGCAGGGCGAACACGACGAACGGGGTCTCGACCGCCAGCCCGCGGGCCAGCCGGGCCGGGCCCACACCCGCCACGGTCGCCACCGCGAGGACGAGCGCCAGGTACCCCGCGTAGGCGGCCCACGCCCAGCCGGCGTGCACGGGGGTCGCGACGACGACGAGGGCGAACCCGAGGACGGCGACCAGCTTGAGGTGCGGCTCCATCCGGTGCACCGGGCCGGCCCCGGCGACGTAGGCGGCGCCGAGGAGACCGCCGTGCCCGGCGCCCACGGTCAGCTGCCGGTCGGGGCGGAGTCGCGGCCGCGGCGGCGCACGAGCAGCGTGAGGCCGCCGGCGAGGAGCAGCGTCACCGCGACGCCGACGACGCCGGCCAGCCCGCCCGAGAGCCGCTCCGAGTCGACGCCATCCACGCCGTAGTCGGCCAGCGGGGAGCCGGCGGCCGCGCTGTCCTCGGCGGTGTGCGCGAAGCCGGTCTGCTCCGCGGCCCACTCCAGGCCGTCGGGGGAGCCGCTGGCGTACCAGCTGCCGACCCCGGCGATGAGCAGGGCCACGACCAGGCCGGCGATCCAGAGGCCGCGGCGGCGGGGGGCGCTCACCGGGCACCCGCCTGCGCCGGCGCGGAGCGGCGGGCCAGGTCGGCGGGACGGCGCAGTGCGGCCGCCCCGTGCACCAGGTCGGGCCGGACGGCGAGGACCGCGCCCAGCACGGCGACGCTGATCGCCGCCTCGCCCAGCCCGATGAGCAGGTGGATGCCGCCCATCGTGGCGGCCACCGCGCCCAGCGGGACGTCGGCGACACCTCCGACGGCGAACAGCCCGACGAAGGCCAGCGCCGAGGCGGGCACGGAGAGGAAGGCGCCCACGCCGGCCGCCGTCAGCACGCCGGTGCGGGTGCGCGGCAGCACCGCCGAGAGCAGCCGGAAGACGCCGTAGCCCACGCCGACGGCGACCAGGGCCATCAGCGTGACGTTGGTCCCGAGCGCGGTGATCCCGCCGTCGGCGAACAGGACTGCCTGCACCAGCAGGACGACGGTCATGCAGAGCACCGCCGTCCACGGCCCCACGAGGACGGCGGTGAGCGCGCCGCCGATGAGGTGGCCGCTGGTGCCCGCACCGACCGGGAAGTTCATCATCTGCACGGCGAAGACGAACGCCGCGGTCAGGCCGGCCAGGGGAGCGGTGCGCTCGTCCAGCTCCCGGCGCGCGCCCCTCAGGGCGACGGCCACCACGCCGGCGGCCACCGCGCCGGTCGCCACCGACGTCGGCGCGTCGAGGAACCCGTCGGGTACGTGCACGCTGCCTCCTCGCGACCGCCCGGGGATGGGCGGACCAGCAGCGACCTTATTGCAGACGATTGGCAAGTGCACACGGGTCGCAACAAGCCCGCCCGCGTGTGACGCGCGTCATCCGGGAGGCCCGCGCAACACGGTTGGAACACGAGGGGCGGACACGCGGGTCGGAGTTCACCGTCCGGAAACAGCGTCGCGTCATCGGCGGAAACAGGACGACGGCACGGTGAACGCCACGTCGCCCCTCCCTGTGGAGGGGTGCCGGTCCAGCCCCCCGCCCCGGGCGCCCATGGCGCCCCGGTCCCACCCCGTGGCCCAGCCACACCGATCCGTCAAGGAGGTTGCCGTGGACACCGGCGACACCGCGTGGGTCCTGGCCAGCGCCGCCCTGGTGCTGTTCATGACTCCCGGCCTGGCGCTCTTCTACGGCGGCATGGTCCGCGCGAAGAGCGTCCTGAACATGATGATGATGAGCTTCGGCGCGATCGCCCTGATCGCCGTGCTCTGGGTGCTCTACGGCTACTCGATGGCCTTCGGGGACGACGTGGGCTCCGGCCTGCTCGGCGACCCGTTCGAGTTCTTCGGCCTGTCCTCGCTGATCGGGACCGGCGGTCTCGACGCGGCGTTCGCCCCGGACAACCTCGTCTTCACCATCCCGTCGCTGGCCTTCGTCGGCTTCCAGGCGGTCTTCGCGATCATCACCGTCGCGCTGATCTCCGGCGCGATCGCCGACCGTGCCCGCTTCGGCCCGTGGATGGTGTTCGCCGGGATCTGGGCGACCGTCGTCTACTTCCCGGTCGCCCACTGGGTCTTCGCCTTCAACGGCGCGGAGTCCGAGACCGGTGGCTGGATCGCCAACAACCTGCTGGCCATCGACTTCGCCGGCGGGACCGCGGTGCACATCAACGCCGGTGCCGCCGGCCTGGCGCTGGCCCTCGTGCTCGGCAAGCGGCGGGGCTTCGGCCGCGACCCGATGCGCCCGCACAACCTGCCGCTGGTCATGATCGGCGCCGGCATCCTGTGGTTCGGCTGGTTCGGCTTCAACGCGGGCTCCGCGCTGTCGGCCAACGGCCAGGCCGCGGAGGTCTTCGTGACCACGCTGGTCGCCACCGGTGCGGCCACCCTCGGCTGGCTCCTCACCGAGAAGATCCGTGACGGCCACGCCACCTCGCTGGGCGCCGCCTCCGGCGTCGTCGCCGGCCTGGTGGCCATCACCCCGGCCTGTTCCTCGGTGACCCCGCTGGGGGCCATCGCCGTGGGCCTCGGCGCCGGTGTGCTGTGCGCCCTGGCGGTCGGCCTCAAGTACAAGCTCGGCTACGACGACTCGCTCGACGTCGTCGGCGTCCACCTCGTCGGTGGCCTCTGGGGCACCCTCGCCATCGGTCTGTTCGCCTCCGCGGCCACCACGGCCGGTGTCGACGGCCTGTTCTACGGTGGCGGCGTCGACCAGCTCTGGCGGCAGGCGATCGGCGCCCTCGCGGTCCTGGTCTACTCCTTCGTCCTCACGCTGGTGATCGGGTTCGTCATCTCCAAGACGATGCGCTTCCGGATCACCGAGGACGAGGAGGTCCGGGGCATCGACGGCGTCGTGCACGCTGAGACCGCGTACGACTTCGCCTCCCTCGGGGGCGGCGGCGGCGCTCCGACTCTGGGCACCCAGGCGCGAGCCGAGGCCCGCAACACGGAAGGGATCCGGGCATGAAGCTCGTCACCGCCATCGTCAAGCCGTTCAAGCTGGACGACGTCAAGAACGCCCTCGAGCTCATCGGCATCGCCGGGCTCACCGTCAGCGAGGTCCAGGGCTTCGGTCGGCAGCGCGGCCACACCGAGGTCTACCGCGGCGCGGAGTACCAGGTGGACTTCGTCCCGAAGGTGCGCATCGAGGTCGTCGTGAGCGAGATCGAGGCCGCCCGCGTGGTGGACGCGATCGTCGAGGCCGCCTCCACCGGGCAGATCGGCGACGGCAAGGTGTGGGTGACGACGATCGACGAGATCGTCCGGGTCCGCACCGGCGAGCGCGGCGCCGACGCCCTGTAGGGCCCCGGCGGCCCCCCTGCAGGGTCCCGCCGCGAGCTTGCGAGCGGTGGGGGCAGGGAGGTCCTTTCTCGTCGGCCGGGGTGGTGGGAGGGTCCGCCACCCCGGCCGACGCCGTTTCTCGTTGAGGAGCAACCGGAGGGGGACACGTGCTGGACACCGGGTCGCTGCCCGCACTGCCGCGGGAACGGCGGGTCGCGGAGATCGAGTCCTGGCTCGCCGGGCTGCTGGACGACGCGGTCGCGGGCACGCCCCCGCCCCGCACGAAGCGCGGGGGACCGCCGCCGCGCACCGGCGCCGAGGGCATCGCCCTGGTGGCCGTGGGCAGCCTGGGCCGGCAGGAGCTCCCGCCGCACGGCGACCTCGACCTCGTCCTGGTCCACGACGGTCGGCCGGAGATCGCCGCGCTCGCCGACGCCGTCTGGTACCCGATCTGGGACGCCGGCGTGCGGCTGGACCACTCGGTGCGCACCGTGTCCGAGGCCGTCGGCGTCGCCTCCACGGACGTGAAGGCCGGCCTGGGGCTGCTGGACGCCCGGCTGGTGGCCGGGGACGCCGACCTCGCCGCCACGCTGCGCGCCGCGACCCTGGCCAGCTGGCGGCAGTCGGCGTCCCGGCTGCTGCCCCAGCTGCGGGACCTGCGCCGCGGCCGCGCCCGGCAGGTGGGCGAGCTGGCCTTCCTCCTCGAGCCGGACCTCAAGGAGGCCTACGGCGGGCTGCGCGAGGGCCAGGTGCTCCGCGCGGTGGCCGCCGCGCAGCTGGCCGACGAGCCGTCCGCGGAGTCCGAGGAGGCATACGCGTTCCTGCTCGACGTCCGCGACGAGCTGCGCCGCCGCTCCGCCCGGGCCGGCGACGTGCTGGTCCGGCAGGAGCAGCGGCCGGTCGCCGTCGCGCTCGGCCTGCCCGACGAGGACGCCCTGCTCCGCGAGGTGAGCCTGGCCGGACGGCGGCTGGCGTTCGTCGCCGACGAGACGTGGCGGCGGGTGGAGGCGACCCTCGTCCGCCGTCCCCGCGGCCGGTACCGCCGGGTGCGCCGCGAGCCGCTGGCCGAGGGCGTGGTGCGCCAGGGCGACGAGGTCGTCCTCGCCCGCGACGCCCGCCCCGCCGCCGACCCCGGCCTCGCGCTGCGCGGGGCCGCCGCGGCCGCGCGGGCCGACCTGCTCCTGTCGCCCTACACGCTCAAGGTGCTCGCGGTGCACTCGCCGCCGGTGCCCGAGCCGTGGCCGGCGGAGGTGCGCTGGTCCTTCCTGCGGCTGCTGGCCAGCGGCCGGTCGGCCGTCCCGGTCCTGGAGCAGCTGGACCAGGAGGGGCTGCTGGCCCGCCTGCTGCCGGAGTGGGACCGGGTCCGCTCGCTGCCGCAGCGGCACCCCTGGCACCGGTTCACCGTCGACCGGCACCTGGTCGAGGCCGCCGCCGCCGCCGCGGAGCTGACCCGGGACGTCGACCGGCCCGACCTGCTGCTGGTGGGGGCGCTGCTGCACGACATCGGCAAGGGCTGGCCCGGCGACCACAGCGCGGTGGGGGAGCCGATCGCCGCCGCGATCAGCGCCCGGATGGGCTTCTCGGCCGCCGACGTCGCCACCCTCGCCGCGATGGTGCGCCACCACCTGCTGCTGCCCGACACCGCCACCCGTCGCGACATCGACGACCCGGCGACCATCGAGCGGGTCGCGGCGACGATCGGCTCGGACCCCGCCCTGCTGCAGCTGCTGCACGCCCTCGCGCAGGCCGACGGCGCGGCGACGAGCAGCTCGGCCTGGTCACCGTGGAAGGCGCACCTGGTCGCCGCCCTCGTCGCGCGGGTGCAGGCCCGGCTCGGCGGCGTCGTCAGCCACGACCCCGAGCCGGTGCTGAACCCTGGGGCGCCGCAGGTGAGCACCGACGTGCCGGGGGGTGTCGCCGGCGTCTCCGTGGGGGTGGAGGAGGTCGCCGACGGCCAGCAGGTGACGATCGTCGCCCCGGACGGGCACGGGCTGTTCAGCTGCCTGGCCGGGGTCCTCGCGCTCAACCAGCTCGACGTCCGCGCCGCGAAGGTGAACGTCGTCGAGGGGCGGGCGACCGCGGTCTTCGCCGTCCGGCCGCGCTTCGGCCGCGCCCCGGTGCCCTCGATCCTGGCCGACGCCGTCCGCGCGGCCCTGGAGGGGACGCTGCCGCTGGCCGAGCGGCTGCGCCAGCGGGAGGTGGACTACCGGCAGGACGGCGTCCGCGCCGCGCCGCCGCGCATCTCCTGGCACAACAACGAGGTGACCGGCGACGCGACCGGCATCGTCGAGGTCCGCGCCGGCGACCGCGCCGGGTTGCTCTACCGGCTCACCGCCGCGCTGGCCGCCGAGGGGCTGGACGTGACCTCCGCACGGATCGAGACGCTGGGCGCCGACGCCGCCGACCACTTCTACGTCTGCAACCCCTCCGGCACGCCGATCGACGTCGAGCAGCGCTCGCGGGTGGAGGCCGCCCTGGCCGCCGCCGTCCGCGGCGCGGTCCCCGACCCCGTGCCGGGGGACACGCCGGGCTGACGTGCGCGGTTCTGTCGGTACCCCGTGTCACCGTCGAGGGCAGTGGAACGGAACGGTCCACCGGCACGGGGAGGGGAACTGCACATGTCCGACCGGTCCTTCGAGATCGCGACGGCCCAGGGGCGCGTCTAGCGCTGCTCGGCCTGCGGCGACGACCGGGAGTTCGTGCAGCCCGCGTGCGTCGACGGCCACACCGAGGACGGCGGGGAGTGCCCCGAGTGGGCGTGTGCCGGCTGCGGCGCCGCCGTCGTCACCGCCGGCGGCGGAACGGCAGTCGAGGTGCTCACCCGCCTGGCGGCCTGAGGCTCGCGGCGGGGTCCTGCAGAGCGTGCCACCGGCTCGGGCGCTGCGCTCGTTAGGCTGGTCCGGAGGTGGCGCGGCGGCACCGGGGTCCCCGGCTGTCGCACGCCGAGCAGCCGGTCGGTCCGACCGGCGGGCCGCGCCCACGAGCTCTGCGAGGACGTGCTGTGTTCGAGACCCTCTCCGATCGCCTCGACAAGGTCTTCAGCGGCCTGCGCGGCAAGGGTCGGCTCACCGACGCCGACATCGACGCCACCGCGCGCGAGATCCGCATCGCGCTGCTGGAGGCCGATGTCGCGCTGCCGGTGGTGCGGGCGTTCATCACCGCGGTCAAGGAGCGCGCCCGCGGCGCCGACGTCTCCCAGGCGCTGAACCCGGCCCAGCAGGTCATCAAGATCGTCAACGAGGAGCTCATCGAGATCCTCGGCGGGGAGACCCGGCGGCTGCGCTACGCCAAGCAGTCGCCCACGGTCATCATGCTGGCCGGCCTGCAGGGCTCCGGTAAGACCACGCTGGCCGGCAAGCTCGGCCGCTGGCTGAAGTCCCAGGGGCACACCCCGCTGCTGGTCGCGGCCGACCTGCAGCGGCCCAACGCGGTCAACCAGCTGTCCATCGTGGCCGGCCAGGCCGGCGTCGACGTCTTCGCCCCCGAGCCGGGCAACGGCATCGGCGACCCCATCCGGGTGGCGGCGGACTCCATCGAGCACGCCCGGCGCACGATGCACGACGTCGTCGTCGTCGACACCGCCGGCCGGCTGGGCATCGACGCCGAGCTGATGGCCCAGGCCGCCGGCATCCGGGACGCCGTCCGGCCGGACGAGACGCTGTTCGTCGTCGACGCGATGATCGGCCAGGACGCCGTGACGACGGCCGAGGCCTTCCGCGACGGCGTGGGCTTCAGCGGCGTCGTCCTCACCAAGCTCGACGGCGACGCCCGCGGTGGCGCCGCGCTGTCGGTCCGCCACGTCACCGGCCAGCCGATCATGTTCGCCTCCACCGGCGAGAAGCTGACCGACTTCGACGTCTTCCACCCCGAGCGGATGGCCTCGCGCATCCTCGGGATGGGGGACGTGCTCACCCTCATCGAGCAGGCCGAGCAGCACTTCGACGCCGAGCAGGCCGAGAAGATGGCCGGGAAGCTGGCCTCCCGCGAGGGGTTCACCCTCGAGGACTTCCTCGAGCAGATGATGGCCATCCGCAAGATGGGCCCGATCGCCAACCTGCTGGGCATGCTGCCCGGCGCCGGGGCGATGAAGGAGCAGCTCAAGCAGGTCGACGACCGCGACCTGGACCGCACCGCGGCGATCATCCGCTCGATGACGCCGGAGGAACGGGTCAACTCCAAGATCATCAACTCGTCGCGGCGGGTGCGCATCGCCAACGGCTCGGGCGTCACCGTCACCGAGGTGAACCAGCTGCTGGAGCGCTTCGCCCAGGCCCAGAAGATGATGGGTCAGATGGCCGGCAGCATGGGCCTGCCCGGGATGGGCCCGATGTCGAAGAAGGCCCGCGGCCGCCAGATGCAGGCCCAGTCCAAGAAGGGCAAGAAGGGCAAGGGCGGCAAGAAGGGCGGGCCCGCGCGCCGGCCGATGGGCGCCCCCGGGCTCCCGCCGGGCGCCGGTTTCCCCGGCGGCGGGCTCCCCGGGGGGCTCCCCGGCGGGATGCCGTCGCTGCCGCCGGGCCTGGCCAACGGCCAGGGGCTGCCCGACCTCACCAAGCTGAACTTCGACAAGCCCGGGGACGAGCGGCCCGGTCGATGAGCGCGCCGGCGCTGCACCTCGCCGGGGTGGTGCTGCCCGAGGAGGAGCACCGCGACCTGTGGGTGCGCGACGGGCGGATCACCTTCGACCCCGTTCCCGGCGCCGAGACCGTCGACCGCGGCGGCTGGCTGCTGCCCGGCCTGGTCGACGCGCACTGCCACGTGGGCATCGGCCGCGGCGGTGAGCAGGTGACCGACCTCGCCGGGTGGCGCGAGCAGGCGCTGGCCGAGCGGGCGGCGGGCGTGCTCGCCCTGCGCGACTGCGGGTCCCCGGTGGACACCCGTGCGCTGGACGGCGAGCCGGACCTGCCGCGCATCATCCGGGCGGGGCGGCACCTGGCCGCACCCCGCCGCTACATCCCGGGTCTGGCCGTCGAGCTGGAGCCCGAGGCCCTCGCCGCCGAGACCCGGGTCCAGGCCCGGCGCGGGGACGGCTGGGTGAAGCTGGTCGGCGACTGGATCGACCGCGGGGTCGGCGACCTCGCCCCGGAGTGGCCCGCCGAGGCCGTCGCGACCGCGATCGCCGCCGCCCACGAGGAGGGCGCGCGGGTCACCGCGCACACCTTCGGCACCGACGCGCTGCCGGCGCTCATCCGGGCCGGGATCGACTGCATCGAGCACGGCACCGGGCTGACCGAGGAGCTCATCGGCGAGATGGCCGCGCGGGGCACCGCCGTCGTCCCGACGTTGATCAACGTCGAGAACTTCCCCGGGTTCGCCGCCGCGGGGGAGTCGCGGTTCCCGGCGTACGCGAGCACGATGCGGCGGCTGTACGCGCGGTCGGGGGCGGTCGTGCGGGCGGCCTACGAGGCCGGCGTGCCGGTGTTCGCCGGCACCGACGCCGGCGGCGGCATCGACCACGGCCGGATCGCCGACGAGGTGCGCGCGCTGGCCGCGGCCGGGCTGCCGGCCGAGGCGGCGGTGGCCGCGGCGTCGTGGGCGGCCCGCGACTGGCTCGGCCTGCCGTGCCTCGAGGAGGGCGCACCCGCCGACCTCGTGGTCTACGACGGCGACCCGCGGGCCGACCTCGACGTGCTCGCCCGTCCCCGACTGACCCTGCTCCGGGGGCGGGTCTTCGGGGCCGACGTCCCGGTCAGGCAGGGGGACCCAGCACCAGGGTGACCTCGGTGCCGCCGGGGGAGGACGCGGCCCGCAGCGCGCCGCCGGAGCCCTCGGCGGTGCGCCGTGCGATGTCCAGGCCGAGGCCGGTGGAGCCACCCTCGCTGTGCCCCCGGTCCAGCGCGGACGACGGCAGGCCCGGACCCGCGTCGGCGACGGACACCTCGGCGCCCCCGCCCTCCCGCGGCCGGACGGCGACCCGGAGCCCGGTGCCCTCGGGGGTGTGCGCGAAGACGTTGCCGAGCAGCGCGTCGACGGCGGCGCCCAGGTCGGCGGCGGCCACCCGTACCGGCAGCGGCCCCTCGGCGAGCGCCACGCCGACCGCGCGCTGCTCCTCCTCGGCCAGCACCGACCAGAAGCGGATCCGCTCGCCCACGACGTCCACCGCGTCGCAGCCGGCGCCCAGGCCCTCCCGCACCGTGCGCCGCGCCTCGTTGATCACCTCGTCGACGCCGCGGCTGAGCGCGTCGACGTCGTCCATCAGCCGCTCGCGGTCCCCCGGGGGCAGCGACTCGACGTCCAGCCGGAGGGCGGTGAGCGGCGTCCGGAGCCGGTGCGCGAGGTCGGCCGCGGCCTCCCGCTCGGCGGTCAGCAGCTCGCCGATCCGGCCGGCCAGCCGGTTGAGCGCGGTGCCCACCTCGCGGACCTCGTCAGGCCCGTCCGGCGTCACCCGCGCGTCGAGGTCACCGCTGCCGAGCCGGTGCGCGGTGCCGGCGAGGTCGGTGATCGGCCGGGTGAGGGAGCGGGCCAGCCGGTCGGCCATCACGAGGGCCAGCACCAGCAGCACGAGGCCCAGGCCGGCCAGGACCAGCCAGGTGCGGGTGACGCCGGCGCGCAGCTGTGCCTCCGGGACGAACACCTCGATGACCGCCGTGCCGCCGTCCGGGCGGCGGACCGGCTGGAGCAGCTGGGTGCCGTCGTCGGCGGTGACGACCGAGGCGCTGGCGGGGGTGGCGTCGTCGCCGAGCCGGCCCTCCGTGCCGAGCCACTGCGCGTCGGTCCAGCGCACCGCCACGCTGCGGCCGTCGCGGGAGGAGCCCACCAGGGCGGCCGCGACCTCGTCGCGGTCGTCGAAGCCCACGGTGGGGGCCAGCAGCTGCAGCTGCGCCTGGGCGGTGTCCAGGGCGCGGGCCTCGGCGACCCGCTCGACGAGCAGCGCGGCCGGCAGCAGGAAGGCGAGCAGGACCACCGACGTGGTGGCCGCCACCAGCAGCGTGATGCGCTGCCTCACGGCTCGGGCTCGGCCAGCCGCACGCCCACCCCGCGGACGGTCTGCAGCAGCCGCTGCTCCGCGGCGGACTCGCCGAGCTTGCGCCGCAGCCACGACAGGTGGACGTCGACGGTCTTGTCGGACCCGCCGTAGGGCAGCTGCCAGACCTCGCTGAGCAACTCCCGCTTGGACACCACCGTGCCCGCGCGGGCGGCGAGGTAGGCGAGCAGGTCGAACTCCTTGGGGGAGAGCTCCACGACCTGGCCGGCGTGGGTGACCCGGCGGCTGCGCGGGTCCACGGTGAGGTCGCCCACGGTGACGGGGGCCGGGCCGCCGTCCACCCCCGAGGCGCGGCGCAGGACGGCGCGGATGCGGGCCTCCAGCTGCCCGGCCGAGAACGGCTTGACCACGTAGTCGTCAGCGCCGGCGTCGAGGGCCTGCACCACGCTGCCGTCGTCGTCCCGGGCGGTGGCGACGATGACCGGCACCGCCGAGACGGCGCGGAGCATGCGCAGCATCTCGCTGCCGTCCAGGTCGGGCAGGCCGAGATCGAGGACGACGAGGTCCGGGCGGTCCTCGACGGCCTGCTGCAGCCCGGCGAGGGCGGTTCCGGCCGAGCTCACCGCGTGCCCGCGCTCGCGCAGCGCCCGGATCAGGGCGGTGCGGATGCGCTCGTCGTCCTCCACGACCAGGAGCTGTGCCACGGCTGGAAGCTAACGCCGTCCGGCGCCGATCCGATGCGTCCCCCACTCGGGGGGATGAGATCCGCACCTTCCCTTGTCACCCTCTTGGCGTGGCCTTAACCAGGGCGGCGACAAGGTCGGCCCCATGAACCGCACCGTCGCATTCGGAGCCCTGTGGACCGCGTCCGCGGCGGCGGCCGTCGGGCTGGGGCTGCTCGCCGTCTCCTTCGTCGACGCCGGGACGCCGCTGGACACCCAGTTGGCCTCGGCCACCGACAGCCAGCAGTCCGGGTCCGCGACGTCGACGACCCCGACCACCCCGTCGACGCCGACCGACTCCTCGACCCCGGCTCCGGCTCCGGCCCCGGCGCCGACGTCGGACGAGCAGGTCACGGTGGCCGGCACCGTCTACGCCTCCTGCGACGCCGGCGGGCTGTCGCTGGTCAGCGCCCCCGCCGCCGGGTGGTGGCTGGACGACTCGCAGGACCCGGGCGAGGTGGAGTTCGAGAACGGCAGCCAGAAGCTCGAGGTGACGATCTCCTGCGTCGACGGGCGTCCCCAGTTCTTCGTCGAGGGGCCCCGGGACGACAGCAGCGGCCGCGGGCGTGGCGGCGACGACTCCTCCGGCACCCCGGTGAGCACCGCGCCGGCCGGCACCGCGCCGTCGACCGGCTCGTCCGGGGGCGACGACTCCGACGGCCGGGTCGGCGGCGGCCACGGTTCCGACGACGGCCCCGGTGACGACTCGGCCGGCCGCAGCGACGACTCGGACGACGACTCCGGCCGCGGCCGAGGCCGCGGCGGCGACGACGGCTGAGCCCCCCCGTCGGCGGACCGCACGACCCGGCGAGCCCCGTGCCCCGGGCCCGGCGGTGTCTCGCAGTTGCCGGTAGGCCGACAATGGCACCGTGTTGTTGCGGATGTCCTCCCTGTTCCTGCGCACCCTGCGCGACGACCCGGCCGACGCGGAGGTCCCGAGTCACCGTCTCCTGGTGCGGGCCGGCTACATCCGGCGGGCCGCGCCGGGCGGCTTCACCTGGCTGCCCCTGGGCTACCGGGTCTTCCGCAACGTCGAGCGGGTCATCCGCGAGGAGATGGACGCGATCGGCGCGCAGGAGGTGCACTTCCCGGCGCTGCTGCCGCGTGAGCCCTACGAGGCGACCGGCCGGTGGACCGAGTACGGCGACAGCCTCTTCCGGCTCAAGGACCGCCGCGGCGCCGACCACCTGCTCGGGCCCACCCACGAGGAGATGTTCACGCTCCTGGTGAAGGACCTGTACTCGTCGTACAAGGACCTCCCGCTGTCGCTGTACCAGATCCAGACGAAGTACCGGGACGAGGCGCGGCCGCGGGCCGGGCTGCTGCGCGGCCGCGAGTTCACGATGAAGGACAGCTACTCCTTCGACGTCGACGACGCCGGGCTGGACAAGTCCTACGCCGCGCACCGCGACGCCTACATCAAGATCTTCGACCGGCTGGGCCTGGAGTACGTGATCGTCTCGGCGATGTCCGGGGCGATGGGCGGCTCGAAGAGCGAAGAGTTCCTGCACCCGACGGACATCGGCGAGGACACCTTCGTGCGCTCGCCCGGCGGCTACGCCGCCAACGTCGAGGCCGTGAGCACCGTCGTCCCCGACGCCGTCCCGCTCGAGGGGCTGCCGGAGGCGCACGTCGAGGACACCCCGGACACCCCGACGATCGAGACCCTCGTCGCGGTGGCCCGGCAGCTGTTCCCGGACGCCGGCTACACCGCCGCGTCGACGCTGAAGAACGTCGTCGTCACGCTCGTGCACCCCGACGGCACCCGCGAGCCGCTGGTGATCGGCGTCCCCGGTGACCGCGAGGTGGACGCCAAGCGCCTGGAGGCGCAGGTCGCCCCCGCCGAGGTCGAGCCGTTCACCGACTTCGACTCCCACCCCCTGCTGGTCAAGGGCTACATCGGTCCACAGGTGCTCGGCGCCGACAGCCCCTCGGGGATCCGCTTCCTCGTCGACCCGCGGGTGGTGCCCGGCACCCGGTGGGTCACCGGCGCCAACGAGGCGGGCAAGCACGTCTTCGACCTCGTCGCCGGCCGGGACTTCACCTGGGACGGCGTCATCGAGGCCGCCGAGGTGCTGCCCGGCGACCCGGCGCCGGACGGCTCCGGCCCCCTGGAGCTCGCGCGCGGGGTGGAGATCGGTCACATCTTCCAGCTGGGCCGCAAGTACGCCGAGGCGCTCGAGCTCAAGGTGCTCGACGAGAACGGCAAGCTGGTCACGGTGACGATGGGGTCCTACGGCGTCGGCGTCTCCCGCGCCGTCGCCGCGATCGCCGAGTCCACCCACGACGAGCTCGGCCTGGTCTGGCCGCGCGAGATCGCACCGGCCGACGTGCACGTGCTCGCCACCGGCAAGGACGCCGCGGTGTTCCAGGCGGCCGAGGCGCTGGCGACCGACCTGGTCGGCGCCGGGCTCACCGTGCTCTACGACGACCGGCCGAAGGTCTCGCCCGGTGTGAAGTTCAAGGACGCCGAGCTGCTCGGGATGCCGACCATCGTCACCGTCGGCCGCGGGCTGGCCGACGGCGTCGTCGAGCTGCGCGACCGTGCCTCGGGCGAGCGCGTGGAGGTGCCGGTCGCCGAGGCGGCCGCCCGCGTGGTGGCCGCCGTCGGCCGCTAGGTCGAGGCGACCAGCTCGACCTCGAAGCCGTCCTCGTCCTCGAGGTAGGCGGCCCGGTGCTCCGGGCCGCCGGCGTACGGGTGCCGGTCGGGGAACAGCAGCCGCCAGCCGTGCGCCGGTGCCTCGGCCACGAGGGCGTCGAGCGCGGCCGCCGTCCCGGCGTGGAACGCCAGGTGGTTGAGGCCGGGGGAGCGGCGCTCGTGCCGGTCGCCGACGAGGGCCGGGGACTGCTCGACGACGACGTAGACCTCGCCGGCCCGCCAGGAGCGCCCGTGCGGCCACGACTGGTACGGCCGGGCGCCCAGGGCGGTGAGCAACCACCCCCAGGACCGCTCGGCGCGGGCCAGATCGGGCACCCAGAGCTCGATGTGGTGCACCAGTCCGGAGCTCGGCACGGACCCTCCTCGGGGATCTGGCACAATGGACGGTCGAACACGGCGGTGGTCGGCCCTCTCACCGTTGCCGGCCGTGTCCAGCCGCACCGCCCCTGACGTACCCCCACGCGTCGCCCCGGGCGGGCACACGACCTGCGTTCGAGGAGAACACCACACACCGTGGCCACCAAGATCAAGCTCATGCGCCTCGGCAAGATGCGCGCGCCGTACTACCGCATCGTCGTCGCCGACGCCCGCACCAAGCGGGACGGCCGGTCGATCGAGACGATCGGCAAGTACCACCCGAAGGAGGACCCGTCCTTCATCGAGGTGAACAGCGAGCGCGCGCAGTACTGGCTGCGTGTCGGCGCGCAGCCGACCGAGGCCGTCGCCGCCATCTTCCGGGTGAGCGGTGACTGGCAGAAGTTCAAGGGCGAGCCGGCCCCGCCGCCCATGAAGGTCGCCGCCCCGAAGCCGGACAAGAAGGCCCTCTACGAGGAGGCCGTCCGCAACTCCGGTGGTGACGAGCCGGCCGCCGGTGCGACCACGCCGAAGAAGAAGGCGGCTCCCAAGGCCGACGACGCGGCGCCCGCCGCCGAGACGCCCGCCGAGTAAGACGTGCTCGAAGAGGCGCTCGAGCACCTGGTCAAGGGCATCGTCGACCACCCCGAGGACGTCACGGTCGACCTGCTCAACAGCCGTCGTGGCAAGACCCTCGAGGTCCGGGTGCACCCCGACGACCTCGGCAAGGTCATCGGCCGCGGCGGCCGGACCGCCAAGGCGCTGCGCACCGTCATGACCGGGGTCGGGGGGCGCGGCCTGCGGGTCGACGTCGTCGACACCGACGGGCGCTGAGTCCTTCCCCTCGTTGAGCGCACACGCCGACGAGCCCACCGACACCGTGGTGGTCGGCCGCATCGGCCGGCCCCACGGTGTCCGTGGTGAGGTGACCGTCGAGGTCCGCACCGACGACCCCGACCTCCGGTTCGTCCCCGGCGCGGTGCTGCTGACCGAACCCGCCGACCGGGGCCCGCTGACCGTCGCCGGCCGCCGCTGGCACCGCGAGGTGCTCCTGCTGCAGCTCGAGGGCATCGACAGCCGTGAGGCGGCCGAGACGGTCCGCAACACCGAGCTGCACGTCCCGCTCGCCGACCTCCCCGAGCTCGAGGACCCCGACGTCTTCTACGACCACCAGCTGGTCGGCCTGACCGCCCGCCTGACCGACGGCACCGTCGTCGGCGAGGTGTCCGCCGTCCGCCACGAGGGCTCCGAGCTGCTCGTCGTCCGCCGCTCTGGAGGTGGGGAGCTGCTGGTCCCGTTCGTGACCGCGATGGTGCCGACCGTGGACGTCGCCGGCGGCTTCGTCGTGCTCGACCCGCCCGAGGGGCTGCTGGACCTGTGAGCTCCGGCTTCCGCATCGACGTCGTCACGATCTTCCCCGAGTACCTGGCGCCGCTGGGCCAGTCGCTGCTGGGCAGGGCCGCCGAGCGCGGCCTGGTCAGCATCGGCGTGCACGACCTGCGGCAGTGGACCGACGACGTCCACCGGACCGTCGACGACGCGCCGTACGGCGGTGGCCCCGGGATGGTCATGCGCCCCGAGCCCTGGGGCCGCGCGCTGGACGCCGTCCGCCCGCCCGGCACTCGCCTGGTGGTGCCGACCCCGGCCGGCCGCCCGTTCACCCAGGCGGTGGCCGCGCAGTGGGCGCGGGAGCCGGGCCTGGTCTTCGCCTGCGGCCGGTACGAGGGCATCGACCAGCGGGTCTCCGACTGGGCGGCCGACGCCGGGCCGGTGTCGGAGGTCTCGATCGGCGACTACGTGCTCGCCGGTGGGGAGTCCGCGGTGCTCGTGATGGTCGAGGCGGTGACCCGGCTGCTGCCCGGCGTCGTGGGGAACAGCGAGTCCGTCGAGTTCGACTCGCACGCCGACGGCCTGCTGGAGGGCCCTTCCTACACCCGTCCGGCGTCGTGGCGGGGCCACGACGTGCCGCCGGTGCTGCTGTCCGGCGACCACGCGGCGATCGCCCGGTGGCGGCGCGCGGAGTCGCTGCGGCGGACCGCGGTCCGACGTCCCGACCTGCTCGCCGCCCTGCCGGAGGACGCGCTCTCGCCCGCCGACCGGGCGGCGCTGGGCGGCCCGTGACCGACCGGCCCTGGGTGCGGCCGACGGCGCGGGTCGTGGTGCTGGACCCCTCCCGGCGGGTCCTCCTGCTCGGCGCCCGCCTGACCGACCCCGCCGTGCCACCCGGCGACGTGCTGTTCTGGTACACGCCCGGTGGCGGCGTGGAGCCGGGGGAGAGCGTGCGCGAGGCCGCCGTCCGGGAGCTGGCCGAGGAGATCGGGCTGGACGTGGCGCCCGCCGCGCTCGAGGGCCCGGTGTGGTTCCGGCGACACGTCGGACCGTTCGCCGGCATCGAGATCGACTCCCGGGAGACCTTCTTCGTGCTGCGCGACGTCGTGCACGAGGTCGACCCCCGTGGCCGCACGGAGCTGGAGGTCCTCGGGGAGGAGCCGCACCGCTGGTGGAGCGCCGCGGAGATCGCCTCGGACCCGGTCGAGTTCGCGCCCCGCGAACTGGCCTCGCTCCTGCCGGAGCTGCTCGACGGCCCGTGGACGGGGCCGCCGCGCTTCGTCGGCTGAAGATGTGGCACAGTAGAGAGCTGCTGCGGACCGTCGGCCCGTTCGACTCCGAACTCCTCCCGGAGTGCAGCTCCCCGGATCGGACAGCCGGGGCCGCTCGCTGTCCGCACCGTGAACGACGCAACCGCTAGGACAGGACTGCCGCGATGAACACCCTGGACGTACTCGACGCCGACTCGCTGCGCGCCGACATCCCCGAGTTCCGCCCGGGCGACACCGTCAAGGTGCACGTGCGCGTCATCGAGGGCAACCGCTCCCGCATCCAGGTCTTCCAGGGTGTGGTCATCCGCCGCCAGGGCGGGGGGATCCGCGAGACCTTCACCGTGCGCAAGGTCAGCTTCGGCGTGGGCGTGGAGCGCACCTTCCCGGTGCACACCCCGGTCGTCGAGAAGATCGAGGTCGTCACCCGCGGTGACGTGCGCCGCGCGAAGCTGTACTACCTCCGCGAGCTGCGCGGCAAGGCCGCCAAGATCAAGGAGAAGCGCGAGACCGTCTCTCGCTGACACGCTCCGGGCCGGTCCTCCCGGCCTGACCACGGCGGGTCCCCCACGGCCGTACGCTGGCTCCGATGAGCAGCGACCGGCCCGGGGGGCCCGCCGATGTCGTTCCAGACGGTGAGGAGCCCCGTCCTGAGGCCGGCAGCGACGACACCGGCCCCGTCTCCGCGCCGTCCCGGCGCCGGCGACGGCTGGACCGGCAGAAGGAGCAGAAGAAGGGGTCGCTGCTCCGGGAGTTGCCCGTCCTGCTGCTCGTGGCGTTCGTGCTCGCGCTGCTGGTGAAGACCTTCCTGGTGCAGGCGTTCTTCATCCCGTCCGGCTCGATGGAGCGGACGCTGCACGGCTGCCCCGGGTGCACGGGGGACCGGGTCCTGGTGAACAAGGTGCCGTACTGGTTCGGCGAGCCCCAACCGGGCGACATCGTGGTCTTCGAGGGCCCGGACACCTGGTCGCCCGAGGTGAGCGTCACCGAGCCCACCAACTGGTTCGCCGGCGGGCTGCTGTGGCTCGGCCGCGCGGTCGGCGTCGCGCCGCCCAGCGAGGACGACTTCGTCAAGCGGGTGATCGCCACCGAGGGGCAGACCGTGGAGTGCTGCGACGCCCAGGGCCGGGTCCTGGTGGACGGCGTGCCGCTCGACGAGCCGTACATCTTCGAGGACTCGCCGCTCGAGCGCCGCGTCTTCGGCCCGGTCACGGTGCCCGAGGGCCGGCTGTGGGTGATGGGAGACCACCGTTCCGCGTCGGCGGACTCCCGATCGCACGCCGGTGACACGTACGACGGCACCATCGGTGTGGACGACGTCATCGGCAAGGCCGCGCTGATCGTCTGGCCGCTCGACCGTTTCGGCCTGCTCGACTCACCCGACATCCAGGGAGTGGAGGCGGCGGCTGTCCCCGGGGGTGCCGGCGTCGTCGTCCAGGACACCGGGGCCGCAGCCGTGGCGGCCCCGTACGCCCTGGGCCTGGTGGGCGCGGTGCCACTGACCGCCTGGCGGCGACGCCGACGACGATCCCGCTGAGGCTCTCCGCTGCCCCTCGACCCGCACGTCCCCGACCGGGGAGTGCGGGTCGAGTCGTTTCCACCGATGTCCGGAATGGCGTCGCCATGTCGACAATGAGTGCGACCGGACATTCACGGTGTTTCCAGTGGGGCGCGACCGGTGACTGAGTAACGGGACGGCATTCGAAAAAGAAATCTCCGCAAAGCGTTAAGCAATGGTCTCACTCGTCCGATGGAGATGGTGTAAGCCCCCCCGATTGTGTGAAACGGAGTCAGCTGTGTCCGCACCCCTGGCCAGTGCCCCCCGCGGCGTCACCCGCGTGCTCATCCTCGCCGACGCCCCGGTCCTGCGCCGCGGTCTGGTCAGCATGATCAACGAGACCGCCGGCATGCAGTCGGTCGGTACGCCGGGCGAGCTGCGCCGCGCGCTCACCCTCGCCGAGACCGCCCGCCCCGACGCCGTCGTGGTCGAGCTGGGCTCCGGCCGGGCCGCCACCCTCAACGCCTGCCGGGACCTCCGTCGCCGGTTCCCGCAGGTCACGATCGTGGCGCTGGGCACCTCCGAGGACCCCGCCATCGTGAACGAGGCGCTGGCCGCCGGTGTCCGCGGTTACCTCCTGATCAACACGTCGCCGACCCTGCTGGGCTGGGCCATCCTCGCCGCCCGCGCCGGCCGCACCGTGGTCGACCCGCAGATCCGCCGCGTTGAGCCCTCCGCGACCCCGGCCGCGAAGCCGTTCGCGCCGGAGGTGCCGCTCACCCGGCGGGAGTCCGACGTGCTCGACGAGCTGATCCAGGGTCAGTCGAACCGGCAGATCGGCCGCAACCTGTTCATCAGCGAGGACACCGTCAAGTCCCACGTCAAGGCCATCCTGCGCAAGCTGGGTGCCCGGGACCGCGCCCACGCGGTCTCCCTGGTGCTCTCCTCGCGGACCCCGGGCTGCTCCTGCGGTGCGCACAGCCTGGCCGCCGCCGAGGTCTGATCGATCCCGACTCCGGGCCGCACCGCGGCACGGTGAGCCGGCCGCTCCGCGGCCACCGCCACAGGCCGGTCCCCTCTGACCCCGGGGGCCGGCCTGCGGCGTCTGGCGGACCCGTGGCGGGAGGTGCGCCGTCCGGTCACCGGGCCGTCGTACTGTCGAATCCCGATGGCCGTCCGCACCACCACTCCTCCCGTCGAGCGGACCGTCCGCACCCGGTCCGTCCCGCTCGCCGACGACCGTTCCGACGCCCTGTGGGACATGGAGCGCTCGTTGCGCCGCCGCGGCTTCTCCGCCGTGGCCGGCGCCGACGAGGCGGGGCGCGGCGCGTGCGCCGGCCCTCTCGTGGCGGCCGCCTGCGTGCTCCCCGCGGGGCGCAGGGGGCGGGTGCCGGGCCTGGCCGACTCCAAGCTGCTGACCCCGGCCACGCGCGAGCGGGTCTACGAGGAGGTCCTCGACCGCGCCGTCTCCTGGTCGGTCGTCGTCATCCCCGTCGAGGACCTCGACGCCCGCGGCATGCACGTGACGAACATCGAGGCGCTGCGCCGGGCGGTGTGGAACCTCGAGCCGGGCGCGGACTACGTGCTCACCGACGGCTTCCCCGTGCCGGGCCTGGCGCGGCCGACCCTGGCGGTGTGGAAGGGCGACCGGGTGGCGGCGTGCGTGGCGGCGGCGTCCGTGCTGGCGAAGGTCACCCGGGACCGGATCATGGTCGACCTGCACGAGCGGTGGCCGGAGTACGACTTCGCCGTCCACAAGGGGTACATCACCGAGGCCCACAGCGCCGCGCTCGACCGTCACGGGCCCTGTCCCGAGCACCGCATGCGGTTCATCAACGTCGCCCGCGCTCACGCCGCACACACCCGGCGGGTATCCCACCTGACCGGCTCGGCGCTCATGGTCGATGATGGGGCCATGCGCCCTGTGTCCGGAGAGCCACGATGAGCACCGAGGACCTGGAGAAGTACGAGACCGAGATGGAGCTGCAGCTCTATCGCGAGTACCGGGACATCGTGCGGCAGTTCACCTACGTGGTGGAGACCGAGCGGCGCTTCTACCTGGCCAACTCCGTGGACCTGCAGGTGCGCGAGGCCGGGGGCGAGGTCTACTTCGAGCTCAAGCTCTCCGACGCGTGGGTCTGGGACATGTACCGGCCGGCGCGCTTCGTGCGCAACGTGCGGGTGCTGACCTTCAAGGACGTCAACGTCGAGGAGCTGGACAAGCCCGACCTCGAGCTGCCCGAGGGTCCCCGACTCACCTGATCTCCGTGCCACGCCGGGCAGCCTGCACCGTCCCGGTGTCCGGTTCCGGCTGAGCGTCCACAGGTCGGCCGTCCGTCCACAGACCGCGCCCGGGCCTGGTGCCCGGGCGGCCGCGGGCCGACGGTCGGCCGGTGCCAACGACATCGGACCTCGGCTCCCGCGGGGAGCGCATCGCCGCCGCCTACCTCACCGACGTGGGCCTGCGGGTCCTCGACCGGAACTGGCGCTGCCGCGACGGCGAGCTCGACATCGTCGCCCGCGACGGCGACGCCCTCGTCTTCTGCGAGGTGAAGACCCGCCGCGCCGTGGGCTTCGGGCACCCGGTCGAGGCGGTCGGCCGGGTCAAGCAGCGCCGCCTGAGGGCGCTGGCGCAGCGCTGGCTGGCCACCCACGACGAACACGCTCCCGACCTCCGCTTCGACGTCGTCGGCGTGCTCGTGCGGCCCGAGGGGCCGGCGCTGGTCACCCATCTCCGGGGAGCGTTCTCATGACGCTGGCGCGGACGTGGTCGGTCGGGCTCTCCGGGGTGCTCGGGGCGATGGTCGACGTCGAGGTCGACATGTCCGCCGGCGTTCCGCAGGTCGTGCTGGTCGGTCTGCCCGACGCGGTCGTGCGCCAGTCGGTGGACCGGGTGCGCGCGGCCGTGGCGAACGCGGGCGGCCGGTGGCCGCTGCGGCGGATCACGATCGGCCTGTCCCCGGCGGCGATGCCCAAGCAGGGCAGCGGTTTCGACCTGGCGCTGGCCGCGGCCGTGCTCGCCGCCGACGGCGCGGTGCCCGCGGAGTCGGTCGGTCGCCTCGTGCTGCTGGGCGAGCTGGGCCTCGACGGTTCGGTCCGGGCGGTCCGCGGCGTCCTCCCCGCCGTGCTGGCCGCGGCCCGGGCCGGGCACCCGACGGTGGTCGTCCCGGCCGGCAACGCCGACGAGGCGGCGCTGGTCGACAGCGTCGAGGTGCTGGCCGCGGGCACGCTGGCCGAGCTCGTCACCCACCTCCGGGGTGCGGCGGCGCTGCCCCGGCACACGCGGAGCCCGCTGCCCCCGCCACCCCCGGGGCCGGACCTCGGGGACGTGGTGGGTCAGGCGGTCGGCCGCCGGGCCGTGGAGGTCGCCGCCGCCGGCGCGCACCACCTGTTCCTCACCGGTCCGCCGGGGGCGGGCAAGACGATGCTGGCGGAGCGGCTGCCCGGCCTCCTCCCGGCGCTGGACGAGCAGGCGGCCCTGGAGGTCACCGCGATCCACTCCGTGGCCGGGACGCTGCCGCCCGGGGCGCCGCTGGTGACCCGGCCGACGTTCGAGGCGCCGCACCACTCGGCGACGATGGCGGCGCTGGTCGGGGGCGGCTCGGGGCTGATCCGGCCGGGCGCGCTGTGCCGGGCCCATCGCGGCGTGCTCTTCCTCGACGAGGCACCGGAGTTCCCCCGCGCGGTGCTCGACACCCTCCGCCAGCCGCTCGAGCGGGGCCAGGTGACGATCTCCCGGGCCAGTGGCGCGAGCACCTTCCCGTGCCGCGCGCAGCTCGTGCTGGCCGCCAACCCGTGCCCGTGCGCGAGCGCGGCCGGCGATGCCGCGTGCACCTGCAGCCCGGTGGAACGACGCCGCTACCAGTCGCGGCTGTCCGGGCCGCTGCTCGACCGCATCGACCTCCGGGTGGACCTCCCGGCGGTCACGCGGGCGGCCTGGCTGGAGGCCGGGACCGTCGCCGAGCCGACGTCGATGGTCGCCCGACGGGTGCAGCACGCCCGGGACGCCGCGGCGGAGCGCCTCCGTGGCACCGGCCTCACCGTGAACAGCCAGGTGCCCGGCCGGATGCTGCGGGAGCGCTGGTCGCCGCCCCGCCCGGCCCTCCGGCTGGTCGAGCGGGCGCTGGAACGGGGCGTCCTGTCGGTGCGCGGCTACGACCGGGTGCTGCGCGTGGCCTGGACCCTCGCCGACCTGGCCGGCCGCCCGCTGCCCGGCTCCGACGACGTGGCCGAGGCCCTCGGGATGCGCCTGCAGCGGGCGGCGGCATGAGCGCCGTGCCGAGCCTCGACGAGGACATGGAGCAGGGGCTGGTGGACGGTGCGGCGGCCTCGCCGGCGGTGCGGCGGGCCCGGGCCTGGCTGAGCCGAGCCGCGGAACCGGGCAGCGTCGCCTTCTGGCGCTTCGTCGAGGACGCCGGCCCGGTGGAGGCGGTGCGCCGGCTGCGCGCCGGCCGGGCGCCGGACGTCGTCCGGGCGATGGTGGGGGCCCGGGCCGAGCAGGACGCCACGCCGGCCGACCTCCTCCGTGCCGAGCGGAGCGGTGCGCGCCTGGTGGTGCCGGAGGACGACGAGTGGCCCGGACTCCTGCTGCACGGCTTGACGGTGGCCACCAGCGAGGAGCCGGACGACCCGCGGCACCACTCGCCGCGGACGACCGCCCCGGTGCCGCCCCTGGCGCTGTGGGTGCGCGGGCCGGGTCGGCTCGACGAGCTGGCCGACCGGTCGGTGGCGATCGTCGGGTCCCGCGCCTCGACCGCCTACGGAGAGCACGTCTCGGGCGAGCTCGGGCACCAGCTGGGGGAGCGGGGCTGGACGGTGGTCTCCGGTGGGGCCTTCGGCATCGACGCCGCCGCCCACCGCGGTGCCCTGGCTGCCGACGCACCGACCATCGCCGTGCTCGCCTGCGGCGTCGACCGGGCCTACCCCGCCGCGCACAGCGCCCTGTTCCACCGCATCGCGGAGGAGGGGCTGCTGGTCAGCGAGTGGCCACCCGGTGCCGCGCCGCACAAGCACCGTTTCCTGGTGCGCAACCGGCTGATCGCCGCGCTGACGCGGGGAACGGTCGTCGTGGAGGCCGCGGCCCGGTCCGGCGCCCAGGCCACGGCCCGCCGCGCGCAGAAGCTCGGCCGGCCGGTGATGGTCGTCCCGGGTCCGGTGACGTCGGCGATGTCCGTGGGCTGCCACGAGCTGTTGCGCGAGGCGGAGCTCGGCGCGGTGCTGGTGGGCAGCGCGGCCCACGTCGTCCAGGAGGTCGGCCGGGTGGGGGAGGGCCTGGCCGATCCGCCGGACCGCCCCTCCGGCCCCCGGGACGGCCTCTCCGACCTGGCCTGCCGGGTGCTCGACGCCTGTCCGGTCCGCGTCGGGGTCGGCCCGGAGCGGCTGGCCGCGATCGCCGGCTGCGACGTGCTCGACGTGATTCGGGTGCTGCCGGCGCTGGAGCTGGCGGACCTGGTCCAGTGGACCGGGACCGGCTGGCGGCTGAGACCGCCGGAGCAGCAGACGCGGGGGTGACCGGTGGACCCGAGGGCCGGGTGGGCCCGCTCGACGGGCGGCGCGGCGGCTTGACCCCCGGCGCCCGCCGTCGGACGGTTCCCCGGTGACCGCCCGGACAGCTGACGCGCGCGCGGCCCTGCCGCCGCCGCTGGCCGAGGCCCTGGCCGGCTACGAGGAGCACCTGCGCACCCAGCGGGACCTGTCCGAGCACACCGTCCGCGGCTACGTGACCGACGTCGTGTGGCTCCTCGACCACCTCGTCCGGCGCGGCGGCACCGGGGTCGGCGAGCTCGACCTGGGCACCCTGCGCAGCTGGCTCGCACAGGGGCGCACCCGGGGCGCCGAGCGGGCCACCACCGCCCGGCGGGCGGCCTCCGCCCGGTCGTTCACCGCCTGGCTGCGCCGGGCGGGGCTCATCCCCGAGGACGTCGGCCTGCGGCTGGTCAGCCCCAAGGCCCGGCGCACCCTGCCCGACGTCCTGGCCCCGGACCAGGCGCGCGCCGTCGTCGAGTCCGCGGCCGGCGCCGAGGAGCCGGTCGGACTGCGCGACGCCGTCGTCCTCGAGCTGCTGTACGCCAGCGGCATCCGGGTCAGCGAGCTGGTGGGACTCGACGTGGACGACGTCGACCGGGGACGCCGGCTGCTGCGGGTGCTCGGCAAGGGGCGCAAGGAGCGCAGCGTGCCCTACGGCGCCCCGGCCGAGCGGGCCCTCGACGCGTGGCTCACCCGCGGGCGGCCGGCCCTGGCCACCGACCGGTCGGGCCCCGCGCTGCTGCTGGGCCTGCGCGGGGGCCGGCTGGACCCGCGGGAGGTGCGGCGCACCGTGCACACCGCGGTCGCCGCGGCCCCCGGCGCGCCGGACATCGGCCCCCACGGCCTGCGGCACTCGGCGGCGACGCACGTGCTGGAGGGCGGCGCCGACCTGCGTTCGGTGCAGGAGCTGCTCGGGCATGCCAGCCTCGCCACCACGCAGATCTACACGCACGTGACCGTCGACCGGCTGCGGGCGGTCCACGCCCAGGCGCACCCGCGCGCCTGACAGGAGTACCGCCGGTGTCTGAGACAGTGGTCGTGCGCGCGATGCAATCGACCACCGCCGCAGTGCCCACCCCGAGGCCTCCCACGGCAGGCCTCCGACGTACGGGAGTGCAGACCGTGCCCGAGGCCACCATCCACCGGCTCGACGAGGCCGATGCCGACGCCGCGCTGGCCGCGCTCTGGGCCACCTACGTCGAGGACCGGGACCCGGCGTTGCGGGACCGGCTGATCCTGCACTACGCGCCGCTGGTCAAGTACGTCGCCGGACGGGTCGGCAGCGGCCTGCCGGCCCACGTCGAGCAGGCCGACCTGGTGTCCTACGGCACGTTCGGGCTCATCGACGCCATCACCCGGTACCAGCCCTCCCGTGAGGTCAAGTTCGAGAGCTACGCGATGGCGCGCATCCGCGGCGCGATCATCGACGAGCTGCGCAGCACGGACTGGATCCCGCGGTCGGTGCGGATGAAGGCCCGGCAGTTCGAGCGCACCGTCGCCGACCTGGAGAGCCGGCTGCAGCGCAGCCCCAGCGAGGAGGAGGTGGCCGCCGAGATGGACATGGACGTCGAGGAGGTCCGCAAGTTCCTCGGCCAGCTCTCCCTGGTCAACGTCGTCGCGCTGGACGAGCTGCTGTCCGACGACGACGGCGGCGCCCCCCGGCTGGTGGACACCCTGCAGGACACCAGCGCGCTGGACCCGCAGGCGATGGCCGAGCACGGTGAGGCGCGGCAGCTGCTGGCCCGCGCGGTCGAGCAGCTGCCCGAGCGCGAGAAGGTCGTCGTCAGCCTCTACTACTTCGAGGGCCTGACCCTCGCCGACATCGGCCGGGTGCTCGGGGTGACCGAGAGCCGCATCTGCCAGCTGCACACCAAGGCCGTGCTGCACCTGCGCACCAAGCTCGCCGACATCGCGTGAGTCGCGCGCGGGCCATCGCATGACGACGGCGCGGGGTCGCGCCCGGGACGTCGCCGCCCAGGGCTGAGGCGTCAGCTCATCGGCAGCAGCCGGACCTCGGGCGGCTCGAGCAGCGCCAGCGGATCCAGGTAGACCTCGCCCCGGCGCAGTCCCCAGTGCAGGCAGGCCGCGACCGGGCAGCCCTCGTGCCCCGCGGCCAGCGTGCCGATCGGCGACCCCCGGGCCACCACCTGGCCGGCGCCCACCGCGGGCTCGACCGGCTCGTACGTCGTCCGCAGCCCGCCGGCGTGGTCGACGCTGACCACCGGGCGCCCGGCCACCATCCCGGCGAAGACCACGACGCCGTCTCCGGCGGCGAGCACCGGGGCGCCGGGGGGACCGGCGACGTCCACGCCGCGGTGCCCGGCCGCATAGGGGTCCGGGAGCTGGTCGAACGGCCGGGTCACCGGGCCGTCGACCGGCCGCACCCACAGCGCGCCGACCCCCGCGGCGGGCTCGGCGACCGCGGCCGCCGGGGCGGACCCCCAGGCGGTGACCAGCAGCAGGACGGCGAGCGCACGCATGCGAGGAGCCTGCAGCCGCGACAGCCGGCGGCGCCCCGTCGGCCGGTGGCTGTGGACGACGCCGGCCGCTGGGGAGGTCGACGTCCCACGAGGCGTATGCTGCTCGGTGCGATCCGTCTCGAACGGGTCGACTTCGCGCGTCCTCAGTCCCGCCGGTCCGGCGGGTCAGTCGCCACCTCGGTCCCCGCGGGAGCTCCCCGCGGGGTGGTGTGGCGCCTCGGACGCCAGGGCGGTGCACCACCCGGTGCCCGCGACAACCGAGGAGCGCGGCCGCCCGGCGGCCGCGCGCGACAGAAGGGCGACCATGGCAGTCGTCAGCATGAAGCAGCTGCTCGACAGCGGCGTCCACTTCGGGCACCAGACCCGACGGTGGAACCCGAAGATGAAGCGGTTCATCTTCACCGAGCGCAACGGCATCTACATCATCGACCTGCAGCAGACGCTCGGGTACATCGACAACGCGTACGAGTTCGTCAAGCAGACCGTCGCGCACGGCGGCTCGATCCTGTTCGTCGGGACCAAGCGCCAGGCGCAGGAGGTCATCGCCGAGCAGGCGCAGCGCGTCGGCATGCCCTACGTCAACCAGCGCTGGCTGGGCGGCATGCTCACCAACTTCCAGACCGTGCACAAGCGCCTCCAGCGGCTCAAGGAGCTCGAGGACATGGAGCAGACCGGCGTGCTGGTCAGCCTGTCCAAGAAGGAGCAGCTCGGCCTGACCCGGGAGAAGGCCAAGCTGGAGCGCAGCCTCGGCGGTATCCGCGACATGCAGAAGGTGCCCAGCGCCGTCTGGATCGTGGACACCAAGAAGGAGCACATCGCCGTCGGCGAGGCCCGCAAGCTCAACATCCCGGTCGTCGCGATCCTCGACACCAACTGCGACCCCGACGAGGTCGACTACAAGATCCCGGGCAACGACGACGCCATCCGTAGCGCCGCCCTGCTGACCCGCGTGATCGCCGACGCCGTCGCCGAGGGCCTCATGGCCCGCTCGGCCGCGCAGGCCAACGCCGGCCGCGAGGCCGGCGAGCAGCCGGCCATCGGTGGCGACGAGCCGCTGGCCGACTGGGAGCGGGAGCTCCTCACCGGTCAGCAGGGTGACGCCGCCGGCGCCACCGAGCTGCCCGAGACCCCGGCCGCGCCGCCCGAGGTCACCGCGGACGAGGTCGCCCCGGTCGAGGGCGTCCCCGCCACCGGCGACGCGTCCACCGGCACGCAGGGCGCCCAGAACGGCTGACCGCGTGGCGCCGTCCCCGCTGGTGCGGGGACGGCGCCCCGGCACGTCCGGACCCCGTCCGGAACCCACAGACGCGCGCACCACACCCACTCCAGACCCAGAGGGAAGTGACATGGCTGGCTTCACCGCTGCCGACGTCAAGCGTCTCCGTGACGCCACCGGCGCCGGGATGATGGACTGCAAGAAGGCCCTCACCGAGGCCGACGGCGACTACGACAAGGCCGTCGAGTTCCTCCGCATCAAGGGCGCCAAGGACGTCGGCAAGCGCCTCGAGCGCTCGACGACCAACGGTGTCGTCGTCAGCAAGGACGGCGCGCTGCTCGAGCTGGACTGCGAGACCGACTTCGTCGCCAAGAACGCCGACTTCGTGACGCTCGCCGACCGCCTGCTCGACATCGTCCTGGACAAGCGCCCGGCCGACGTCGAGGCGCTGCTGGGCACCGAGGTCGACGGCCAGACCGTCGCCGCGCTGGTCGAGTCCGAGTCCGCCCGCATCGGCGAGAAGCTGGTGCTGAGCCGCTTCGCCGTCTTCGAGGGCACCACCGCCACCTACCTGCACAAGCGGGCCACCGACCTGCCCCCGGCCATCGGTGTCGCGGTGCAGTACAGCGGTGGCAGCGAGGACGCCGCGCGCAGCCTGGCGATGCACATCGCCGCCGCGCGCCCGCGCTACCTCAGCCGCGAGGAGGTCCCGGCCGAGGCCGTCGAGACCGAGCGGCGCGTCGCCGAGCAGACGGCCAAGGAGGAGGGCAAGCCCGAGCAGGCGATCGTCAAGATCGTCGAGGGGCGGGTCAACGCCTACTACAAGGACTTCGTCCTGCTCGAGCAGCCGTCGATCACCGAGCCCAAGCGCACGGTCAAGCAGATCGTCGACGAGGCCGGCCTGACCGTGGAGCGGTTCGCCCGCTTCGAGGTCGGCCAGGCCTGAACGAGCACCACCGCAGCACGCCGACCTCTGGCCCCGTCCCGCTCGTGGGACGGGGCCAGTGGTCTGTCCGGGGCCGGGCGCGGGTACCCCCGCCCGCGACCACCGGCCGCACGCCCATGCGGCAGGATCAGGTGAACGCCGCCGAGCGAGGGAAGAACCGTTGACCGAGACCGCCACGACGGGCGCCGCCGTGCCCCTCTCCGCGCCGACCGCCTTCCAGCCCGCCGACCGGGCCGGTTACAAGCGGGTCCTGCTCAAGCTGTCGGGGGAGACCTTCGGCGGCGGGAAGGTCGGCGTCGACGCCGACATCGTCCGGGGCATCGCCACCCAGCTGGCCGAGGTCGTCGGCAAGGGCGCGCAGGTCGCCGTCGTCATGGGCGGGGGGAACTTCTTCCGCGGCGCCGAGCTGTCCCAGGCCGGCATGGACCGCACCAAGGCCGACTACATGGGCATGCTCGGCACGGTCATGAACTGCCTGGCGCTGCAGGACTTCTGCGAGAAGGCCGGCCTCGAGACCCGCGTGCAGTCGGCGATCACGATGGGCCAGGTCGCCGAGCCCTACATCCCCCGCAAGGCGATCCGGCACCTGGAGAAGGGGCGCCTGGTCATCTTCGGCGCCGGCGCCGGCATGCCGTACTTCTCCACCGACACCGTGGCCGCCCAGCGGGCCCTGGAGATCGAGTGCCAGGTGCTGCTCATGGGCAAGAACGGGGTGGACGGCGTCTACGACGACGACCCGCGGCACAACCCGGCCGCCGTCATGTACGACGACCTCGACTACGCCACCGTCCTGGCCAAGCAGCTCAAGGTGGCCGACGCCACCGCGATCAGCCTCTGCATGGACAACCGCATGCCGATCGTCGTCTTCAACCTGCTGAGCGACGGCAACATCGCGCGCGCCGTGGCAGGTGAGAGGATCGGGACGCTGATCAGCGACCCGGCCTGACCCGTCGGGGCAGAGAGCCCGCAGACCCGCGACACCCGCGGCGGACCCGTCCGCCGCCCCAGGAGGAGAGACCCGTGATCGACGACACCCTGCTCGACGCCGAGGAGCGGATGGACAAGGCCCTGTCGGTCGCGCGGGAGGACCTCGGCTCGGTGCGCACCGGCCGCGCCGCCCCGTCGATGTTCAACAAGGTCCTGGTCGACTACTACGGCACCCCGACCCCCGTGCCGCAGATGTCCTCGATCACCGTGCCCGAGGCGCGCATGGCGGTCATCAAGCCCTACGACACCGGCCAGCTCTCGGCGATCGAGAAGGCCATCCGCGACAGCGACCTCGGCGTGAACCCGACCAACGACGGCCAGATCATCCGGGTGGTGTTCCCGCAGCTCACCGAGGAGCGCCGGCGCGACCTGGTGAAGGTGGCCCGGTCCAAGGGGGAGGACGCGCGGGTCGCCATCCGCAACGTCCGGCGCCGGGCCAAGGAGGAGCTGGACCGCATCGCCAAGGACGGCGAGGCCGGCGAGGACGACGTGCGCCGCGCGGAGAAGGAGCTCGACGACCTCACCTCCAAGCACACCCACGCCATCGACGAGGCGGTCAAGCACAAGGAGGCCGAGCTCCTCGAGGTCTGAGGGCGACCGCATCCCCGCTGATGACTCCCGACCCCGACACCGGGCCGATCCCCGTCACCGGCCGGCGTCCCGCACCACCGCCACCGCCGCAGGCGGCGCGATCGGAGGCCGACCTCCGGACGGCGGAGCTCGGCGTGGACGAGCCGGCGACCACTGAGGCGCCGGTGCCGACGTCCACCACCGAGTCGATCGGGCCCACGCTCGTCCCGGAGGCCCGGAAGTCCTCGCGCGCCGGGCGGGACATGGTCGCCGCCGTCGGCGTGGGCGTGGGGCTCGCCGCGGTCATCGTCGCCTCGCTGCTGGTCTACCGGCCGGCGTTCCTGCTGGTGGTGCTGGCCGCGATCCTGGTCGGCATCGTGGAGCTCACCCGCGCCCTGGAGGCCGGCGGCGCCCGCGCTCCGCTGGCCCCGGTGCTCGTGGGCGCTGTGGCGATGCTCGGCCTGGCCTGGACCCGCAGCACCTCGGGCCTGGTCGTGGCGTTCCTGCTCACCGTCCTGGCCGTGCTGCTGTGGCGGCTGGGGGACGGGCCCGAGGGCTACCTCCGAGACGCCTCGGCGGGCGTCCTCGTCGTCCTCTACGTCCCGCTGCTGGCCGGCTTCGCCGTGCTGCTCCTGGTCCCGGACGACGGTGTCGCGCGCGTGCTGCTGTTCATCGCCACCGTGGTCGGCAACGACGTCGGCGGGTTCGCCGCCGGCGTGCTGTTCGGCAAGCACCCCATGGCCCCCACGGTCAGCCCCAAGAAGTCGTGGGAGGGCATGGCGGGCTCGGTGCTGGCCTGCGTGCTCGTCGCCACCCCGATCGTCACGCTCGCCCTCGACGGCCCGTGGTGGGGCGGGGTCGCCTTCGGCGCCGCACTGGCGGTCACCGCCACCGCCGGCGACCTCGGGGAGTCGCTGATCAAGCGTGACCTCGGGATCAAGGACATGGGCGCGCTGCTGCCCGGCCACGGCGGGATCATGGACCGGCTGGACTCGCTGCTGCCCTCGGCCGCGGTGGCCTACCTGCTGCTCACCTGGGTGGCGCCGGCCTGACGGCTGCGCCGTCAGGCGCCGGCCAGCGGCGGATCCGGGTCGATGCCGGCGGCGGCGAGCGCGGCCTCGATCTGCTCGCAGACGGTGCGGACCACCTCCACGCGGGCCGACCGCTTGTCGTCGCCGGCGACCACGTGCCAGCGCCCACCGTCGTGGTCGGTGCGCTCGAGCATCTCCTCGACGGCGGCCTCGTAGGCGGTCCGCTGCTCCCGGTTGCGCCAGTCCTCGTCGGTGAGCTTCCACGCCCGGTAGGGGTCGCGGCGGCGCGACTCGAAGCGGCGCAGCTGCTCCTCGGGGGAGACGTGCATCCAGAACTTGACCAGGATCATGCCTTCGGCGGCCAGCGTGGTCTCCAGGTCGACGATCTCCTCGTAGGCGCGCTGCCAGGCGTCCTCGGAGGCGAAGCCCTCGACCCGCTCCACCAGCACCCGGCCGTACCAGGTGCGGTCGAGGACGGCCATGCCGCCCCAGCCGGGCAGCACCGGCCAGAACCGCCACAGGAAGTGGTGCCGCTTCTCGTCGTAGGTGGGGGCGGCGAACTGGGCGACCCGCACGTGCCGGGGGTCCAGCTCGTCGACCAGCCGTTTGATCGCCCCGCCCTTGCCGGAGGCGTCCCAGCCCTCGAAGAGCACGCACAGCGGCGGCCCGAGCTCCCCGCTGCCGATCTGACCGCCCAGCAGCAGTCGCAGGTGCACCAGGCGCCGCTGGGCCTCCGCGAGCTGCTTCTTGGCGTCGGACTTGGACAGGCGGGCGCTGAGGTCGGCGTCGGCGAGACGGCTCATGCGTGCAGCCTGACAGGAGCCGGTCAGCGCGGCGCGGTGTCGAAGGTGCCCTGACCTCCCCTCCCGTGCTGGCGGATCCAGGCGTGCATGGCGATGCCGGCCGCGACACCGGCGTTGATCGACCGCGTCGAGCCGAACTGGGCGATGGACAGCACCCCGTCGGCGGCCGCCCGCGCCTCGGGCGTGAGCCCGCTCCCCTCCTGGCCGAAGACCAGCACGCAGGCGCGGGGGAGCGGCTCGGTCTCCAGCGGCCGGGCGCCGGGGAGGTTGTCGACGGCGAGCAGCGGCAGGCCCTCGGTCCGCGCCCACGCGGCGAGCGCGCCGACGTCGGGGTGGTGGCGCACGTGCTGGTAGCGGTCGGTGACCATCGCCCCGCGCCGGTTCCACCGCTTGCGCCCGACCACGTGGACCGCGGAGGCGAGGAACGCGTTGGCGGTCCGCACCACGGTGCCGATGTTCAGGTCGTGCCGCCAGTTCTCGATCGCGACGTGGAACGGGTGCCGGCGGGTGTCGAGATCGGCGACGATCGCCTCGACCGTCCAGTACCGGTACCGGTCGACGACGTTGCGGCGGTCGCCGGCGGTCAGCAGCTCGGGGTCGTAGCGGGGGTCGTCGGGCCAGGGCCCCGCCCAGGGGCCGACGCCCACGCTGTCCAGCGGCGCGGCTTCCCTCTCGGCCTCGGTCACCGGGCCGACGCTAGTGCCGCTCCCTGCAGCCGCTCCGCGGCCCGGCCCGTGGGCCGTGTGGGCGGACTCGCGCGCGACACCCGGCCGCGCCTCCGCCCATCGCCAGGACAGGTCCGTCACCATGGCCCGACTGCACTCTCTGTCAGCAAGGAGCAACACTGAGTGGCTGACCTGGAAGACGGGCGGGACACCGACCTGCCGACCGTGCCCGGGAACGCCTCCGGCGCACCGCCGGCCGACGCGGCTCCCGGCCCGGAGACCGCGGAGCGGTCCGAGGTGGGGGACTGGGACCGGGCCTGGCTCCCGGGCTGGGTGACCCCCACGGCGGCGGACGCCGGGAAGGAGGCGGTCCCCGGCGGTACGACGCCGGAGCGAGAGCCGGCGCCCGCCGCCGAGGCGGACCTCCCCGCCGGCGCCGGAGCCGTCGACGAGGGGCTCCTGCCGCGGGTCGTCGTCGGGCCACGGGTGCGGCCGCGGCGCCGGGCCGGGCTCGCCCTGGGCATCGGCCTCCTCGCCGCGGGCGGCATCGCGGGCGCGGCCGTCCTGGCGACGTCCTCGCCCGGCGCGGTCGCCGCCGCCGACCGGCACTCCGCCGACGCCGAGATCTCCGTCCCCACCCGGGCCGGTTCGACCCCGCGGTCCGCCGGCATCGGGGACGCCGCCTGGGCGGCCGCTCCGACCGTCGTGCCGGTCCCGAGCCCCCTGCCACCCAGGCCCGAGGCCCCCACGCCGGATCCCCCGCCGGTCGAGACGGTGCCACCGGCCGCGGTCGCGGCCGCTCGGCCGGCCGACGAGCCGCCGCCCGGCGACGTCCTCCCGGACCCCGTGACGGTGCCGGCCGAGGTCCCGGCGCCGGACGCCGTCGCCGTGGCGGCGCCGACCGCCCTGCCCACGGCGGAACCGACGTCCCCGAACACCGTCACCCCGGTGCCGACCGGGACGCCGACGCCCACGGGGACCGGCGACCCGGCCGACGACACCCCCGGCGACCCGGCCGACGACCCCACCGGCGATCCGGCAGAGGACCCTCAGCCCACACCGACGGACACGTCTCCGCCGACCTCCGTCATCCCGCCCACCGCGACGGACGGGCAGGACCCGGCCACACCTCCCCCGGCGGCGGCCCGCCCCGGACCCCGGGCGTAGGCGGGCTGCGAGGGAGCGACGTCACTGCGGCCGGGCCGGTGGGGGTGGGACCATGGGAGCCGCCATGACTGCCCTGCCGCTCGTCTTCGACGCCCCCCGCCGGGGCAAGCCGCCGCGCCACCTCGCCGACCTCAGCCGCGAGGAGGCCCGCGCGGCGGTCGCCGAACTCGGCCAGCCGGCCTTCCGCGCCGACCAGCTCGCCCGGCACTTCTACCGCGGCGTCACCGACCCGGCGCAGATGACCGACCTGCCGGCCGGCGTCCGGGCGACCCTCACCGGCGAGCTCCTCCCCGGGCTGCTGACGCCCGTCCGGCACCAGTCCGCCGACGCCGGGCGCACCCGCAAGACCCTGTGGCGGCTGCACGACGGCGCGCTGGTCGAGAGCGTGCTCATGCGCTATCCGGACCGCGCCACCGTCTGCATCTCCAGCCAGGCGGGCTGCGGCATGGCCTGCCCGTTCTGCGCCACCGGTCAGAGCGGGCTCACCCGCAACCTGTCCGCCGCGGAGATCATCGGCCAGGCGGTCGCGGCCGCCGCGGCGATGGCGAACGGCGAGATCCCCGGCGGGCCGGGGCGGCTGTCCAACGTCGTCTTCATGGGGATGGGGGAGCCCCTCGCCAACTACGCGCGGGTGCGCAAGACCCTCGACGCGCTGGTCACCCCCGCCCCGCACGGGCTCGGCCTCTCCCAGCGGTCGATCACCGTGTCCACGGTCGGCGTCGTCCCGGCCGTCCGCCGGCTGACCGAGGAGGGCCTCAACGTCACTCTCGCGGTGAGCCTGCACGCGCCCGACGACGAGCTGCGCGACACCCTCGTGCCGATCAACACCCGCTGGAAGGTCGGCGAGGTCGTCGCCGCGGCCGACGCCTACGCCGAGCGCACCGGCCGCCGCTACTCGGTCGAGTACGCGCTGATCCGCGACGTCAACGACCAGCCGCACCGGGCCGACCTGCTCGGCCGGCTGCTGGCCGGGCGCCGGGCGCACGTCAACCTCATCCCGCTCAACCCCACCCCGGGCAGTCCCTGGGACGCCAGCCCGCTGCCCGCGCAGCGCGAGTTCGTCGCCCGGCTGCGCGCGGCCGGGGTGCCGACGACGGTCCGCGACACCCGGGGGCAGGACATCGACGGCGCCTGCGGTCAGCTGGCCGCGGCCGACCGGGTGGCGGGTGTCCCCAGCGTCGCCGTCCCGGTGCCGTCCCTGGAGCCGCCGGTGGAGTTGGGCGCCGAGGCGGACGAGTGACCTCGGAGGCCCCGGCGGCCGAGGCGCACGAGCACAGCCACGCCGACGTCTCCGGCGGGTGGCTGCGGGCCGCCGTCTTCGGCGCCATGGACGGCCTGGTGACCAACACCGCCCTGGTCGCGGGCGTGGGCGGCGGCGGGGCCGCGCCGCGGGCGATCGTGCTGTCCGGGGTGGCCAGCCTGGTCGCCGGTGCCATCTCGATGGCGCTGGGGGAGTACACCTCGGTCAAGACGCAGAACGAGCAGCTCGACCTCGAGGTCGACAAGGAACGCCGCGAGCTCCAGCGCAACCCGCGCGGGGAACTCGCCGAGCTGGTCGAGATGCTGCGGGTGCGCGGGGTGGAGCCCGAGCTGGCCCAGCAGGTCGCCGTCCAGCTGCACCGCGACCCGGACACCGCGCTGCGGCTGCACGTCGTCGCGGAGCTCGGGCTGAACCCGGCGGACAAGCCGTCGCCGTGGACGGCGGCGGTCTCCTCGTTCCTCACCTTCGCGACCGGCGCGGTCATCCCACTGCTGCCGTACCTGCTCGGCTTCTCGCTGCTGTGGGTGGCCCTGGTCTGCGGCGGGGTGGGGCTCGCGCTGGCCGGGGCGCTGTCGTCGCGCTTCACGCCCCGGCCGTGGTGGTTCGCCGCGCTGCGCCAGCTGCTGTTCGGCGCGGCCGCGGCGGGCGCCACGTACCTCGTCGGAACGGCGATCGGCGTCGCCGCGAGCTGACCGCTCCCGGGCACGACGCAGCGGACGCCGGCCAGGAGGTCCTGGCCGGCGTCCGCCGGTGGTGCGGTGAGGGAGGTCAGGCCTGGGTGGCCTCGGCCTTGCGACGACGGGCGGCGAAGACGGTGGCACCGCCGAGGGCGACGAGGCCGGCGCCGGCGAACAGCGGGAGCTTCACGTCAGCGCCGGTGTAGGCCAGCTGGGAGCCCGAGCCGGTGCGGGCGACGGTGAACGCCTCCTGGAAGTAGGTGTTCTGGTCGCCGTTGTAGACCAGGGTGTGCTGGCCCACCGGCGTCCCGGCCGGGACGGTGAACTGCACCCGGACGACGCCCTGGGCGTCCGCGGTGAACGTGCCCGCGACCCACGGGGTGGAGTGCAGGGTGACGGTGACCTTCTCGAAGGGCTTGAAGCCGCGGAGGACCTTCACGACCACGGCGCCGGGGGCGGAGCGGTCACCGGTGGCGGCGCCGGTGTCCGGGCTGGTCACCCCGGCGGTGTTGGCGGCCGTGCCGCGGATCGCGCCGACGGCCGGCGTCGCCGCCGGGGCGGCCGGGGTGCTCGTGGCCGGGGTCGAGGGCTTGGCGGCCGGGTCGACGACGGTCACCGTGGTGGTCGGGTACTCGACCTCGTAGTCACCCATGTACGACACGCACAGCGAGATGACGTCGTAGACACCCGGGGCGAACCCCTCGGGGATGCCGAGGGTGAGGGTCCACGCGCCGTCGGGGTCGGCCTCGCCGCCGTTGCCGATGCCCATCTGGGCGTCCGGGCCGAGGTCGAGGAACGCCACCGCGCCGATCGGGTTGGCGGGGTCGGAGCTCTGGTCGCAGTCGACGCCGGAGACGGTGAAGTCCTCGCCCGCCTTGACCGACGTGGGGTTCACGACGGGCGCGGCGGGGGTGGGCACGGCGAGGGCGGCCGGCGCGGCGACCAGCGTGGAGCCGGTGACGGCCAGGCCGAGGAGGGCCCCGGCGGCGATACGGGTCGTGGTGCGGGACATCGGCGGCTCTCCGCTCGTCAGGAGTCCGGTGCTCCGGACTTCTCTGAGCTGCTTATCGGCAGGGAGTTGGCCGAGATGGAGCTGGAAGCGGGCAGTTCTCGACAACGGGACGTAACGGTTCAGTAACGCTCAGCGGGAGCAGGAGAGCCCAGCGGCGGCGAGCGCCGCCGCCGTCCCGGCGGTGGCGATCCGCACCGGCACCTGGGGGTTCGGCTCGCCGGCCGGGAGCACCTCGATGTCCCCGAGGTCGGCCCCGGCGAGGGACGCCAGGTCGGTCGCCGAGGTCGCGGCGTCCACGGTGAGCGAGCCGGACGCCGCCCACGCGACGCGCTGGAGCAGCCAGGGCCGCAGCCCGGCCTCCCGCACCGCGCCGACCAGGGCGGTCAGCACCGTCCCTGCCGCGGTCGCCCGGCCGTCGGGGTCGACCGGTGCCGGCTGCCACGCGCCGTCCACCAGGTGCTCGGGGTGCCGGGACCGCACCAGGGCCAGGGCGGTCCGGCCGTCGACGTGCTGCCTGCCCGCCTCCGCGATGAGCAGCCCCGCGGCCGGGTCCCGCACGGGCCGCGGGACGTCGAGGTCGAGGCCGCCGGCCGCATCGACGACGGCGGCGAAGCCGGCCAGGTCGACGGTCACGAGGTGGTCGGTCGGGACGCCGAGGTCGCAGAGCGCGTCGACGGTCGACTGCGGGCCGTCCAGCCAGGTCAGGGCCAGCCGGCCGGGGCCGCCCGCGCCCCGGACGAGGAGGTCGCGGGGGATCGAGAGCACGCCGCCGTCGTGCACGACGAGGACGACGTCGGCCCGGCTGCCGGGCACCTGCTCGGTCGTCCCGAACTCCGAAGCCGCGGCCCCCTCGGGCAGCGCGGCCCGGGAGTCCAGGCCGAGGAGCACCCACGTCGTCCCGGTCCCGGGGTGCAGGTCGACGGTCACCCGGTCGATCCGCGTGACGAGCAGGGCGGCGTCCCCGGCGAGCACTGCCACCGCCGCCACGAGGGCGACCAGGGCGACGCGCAGGGCGGTCATGGTGGTCTCCGGTCTCGCCAGGTGTCCGCACGACGGTCGTCCGCGGCGGGCTGCCCCCGACCGACGAGAGGCCCGCTCCGTGGGGAGCGGGCCTCTCGTCAGACGCAGCGGGCGGTCACTGGCTGCGCCAGGCGTTCTTCCGCCGGAAGTAGTCGTAGACCTTGAGCAGGATCATCAGGGCCGCGATGGCGATGAGCCAGTAGTCCTCCATGCGGCCCTCGTGGTTGCCCACCAGGTAGGCGAGCAGGAAGAGGATCGCGATCCAGGAGGCGATCCGCCCGGCGCGGCCGGTCTCGCCGTGCCAGCCCCAGTCCTCCGGGCGCTCGTGCTCGACGGGGTGGGCGTCGTGGCGGACGACGGCCTCCTCGCGCCCGGGCTGGTTGACCCGCGTGGTCGCGGGGTTGTCCGTGGCGATCCGCTCGCGGTGGGTCTGCTCACTCACGATGCGCATTCTGGCAGCCCCGGTTCCCGGGCACCCGTCGAGGTGGGACGGCGCGCCGCGACGGGGGGCGCCGTCGGGGAGGATGGACCCGTGAGCGACCTGCGAGAGGTGACCGTCCTGGGGTCGACCGGCTCGATCGGCCGGCAGGCGATCGCGGTGGCCGCGCAGAACCCCGACCGGCTCCGCATCACCGGGCTGGCCGCCGGCGGCGGGGACATCGCCCTGCTCGCCGAGCAGGCGCTCACGCTCGGCGTCCGCACCGTCGCGGTGGCCCGGGCCACCGCCGCGCAGGACCTCCAGCTGGCCTTCTACGCGGCGGCGTCGCAGCGCGGATGGGCCACCGGCCAGTACAGCCTCCCGGAGATCCTCGCCGGGCCCCGGGCCGCCGAGGAGCTCGCCGCCCGCCCCGCCGACGTCGTCCTCAACGGCATCACCGGGTCGATCGGGCTCGGCCCCACCCTGTCCGCGCTCCGGGCCGGCCGCACCGTCGCCCTGGCCAACAAGGAGTCCCTGGTGGCCGGAGGCGACCTGGTCACCGCTGCAGCCGCTCCCGGGCAGCTGGTGCCCGTCGACTCCGAGCACTCCGCGCTCGCCCAGTGCCTGCGCGGCGGCGCCCGCGACGAGGTCGCCCGGCTGGTGCTCACCGCCAGCGGCGGCCCGTTCCGCGGCCGCAGCGCCGCCGACCTCGCCGACGTCACCGTCGACCAGGCCCTCGCCCACCCCACCTGGGCGATGGGGCCGGTGGTCACCATCAACTCCGCGACGCTGGTCAACAAGGGGCTGGAGCTCATCGAGGCGCACCTGCTCTTCGGCGTCCCGTACGCCGACATCGACGTCGTGGTGCACCCGCAGTCGATCGTGCACTCGATGGTGACCTTCACCGACGGCGCGACGATCGCCCAGGCCAGCCCTCCGGACATGCGGCTGCCGATCGCCCTCGCGCTGGCGTGGCCCGACCGGCTGCCGGTCGTCCAGCCCGCGCTGGACTGGTCGACGGCCAGCAGCTGGGAGTTCGCGCCGCTGGACGCCGAGGCCTTCCCCGCCGTCGGGCTGGCCCGGTCGGCCGGTGCGGCCGGTGGCGTGGTGCCGGCGATGTTCAACGCGGCCAACGAGGAGGCGGTCGCCGCCTTCCTGGGCGGCCGCCTGCGTTTCCCCGGCATCGTCGACCTCGTCGCGCGTACCCTCGACGACGCGCCGGACCTCGGCGCCCCCACCTGCGTGGACGATGTCCTGGCCGCTGAGCGGTGGGCCCGGCAGCACGCCCGCGCCGCCATCGCCGGAGGCTGAGCTGAGCGGGTTCCTGCTGACCGTCCTGGGGATCGCCGCGTTCGCCGTCGGCCTGCTGTTCTCCATCGCCTTCCACGAGGCCGGGCACTTCTACTGGGCCCGGAAGTTCGGCATGCGGGTGCCGCAGTTCATGGTCGGCTTCGGCCCGACGATCTGGTCGCGGCGCACCGGCGAGACCGAGTACGGCCTCAAGGCCGTCCCGCTCGGCGGCTACATCAGGATCGTCGGGATGATCCCCCCGGCCGAGGAGGGCGAGAGCAAGCGCGCCACCCGGATGCGCAGCTTCATCGCCGAGGTCCGTGGCCAGGCGCTCAACGACGTCCTGCCCAGCGACGCCGGCCGGGTCTTCTACGGCAAGCCGTGGTGGCAGCGGGTCGTCGTGATGTTCGCCGGCCCGTTCCACAACCTGGTCCTGGCCGCCGTCTTCTTCACGATCACCCTCAGCGCCATCGGCACCAACGTCCTGACCACGACGGTGGGCCAGGTGCCCGCCTGCGTGCTGCCCGCCGGCGCGGCCAGCGCCGGCGCCGAGGATCCGTGCGCCGTGCCGATCACGGCCGACGGCGCGCTGTGCGAGGCCGGCGCGGACGGCTGCGGGCTGCCGCAGCAGAGCCCGGCGGCGGCGGCCGGGCTGCGCCCCGGCGACACGATCGTCGCGATCGACGGCGCCACCGTCGACCGGACGGCGTACGACAGCTGGACGGTGGTGCAGGAGGCGATCCGCAGCAACCCCGGCGTCCCGGTCGCGCTGACCATCGACCGGGACGGCGAGCGGCGCGAGCTCACCGTCACCCCGATCCCCAACACCGTCTACGTCGAGGGCGGCAGCGACGAGACCACCACCGCCGGGTACCTCGGCGTCTCCCCGACGGTCGAGCTGGCCCGGCAGTCGGCCGGCGACCTGCCCGGCTACTTCGGGATGATCGTGGTCAACTCGGTGGAGCGGCTGGTCGAGATCCCCGAGAAGATCCCCCAGCTGTTCCGCGCCGCGTTCCTCGGGGAGGAGCGGGACGAGAACGGGCCGATCGGCGTCGTGGGCGTGGGCCGGATCTCCGGCGAGGTGTTCGCGATCGAGCAGTTCTCCGGGATGGAGAAGCTCAGCTTCTTCCTCAGCCTGCTGGCCAGCGTCAACCTGGTGCTCTTCCTGTTCAACCTCCTGCCGGTCTACCCGCTCGACGGCGGGCACGTGGCGGGGGCGCTGTACGAGAAGGCGCGCTCGGTCGTCGCCCGGCTCCGCGGCCGCCCCGACCCCGGCCCGTTCGACATCGCCCGGCTCATGCCGGTGGCCTACGCCGTCGCCGGGCTGTTCATCGTGCTGTCCGGCCTGCTGCTGGTCGCCGACATCGTCAACCCGATCACGCTGCAGTAGCCACGCGGGCGGGGTCACAGCCGCGGCGGCGGCAGCGCCGTGCACGCCGGGCGATACTGGGCGTCATGGCGACCCCCGTCAGTCTCGGCATGCCCGCTGCACCTCCACCCGTCCTGGCCCCGCGCCGGACGACCCGCCAGCTCGACGTCGGCGGCGTCGGGGTGGGCAGCGACTCGCCCGTCAGCGTGCAGTCGATGACGACGACCAAGACCGCCGACGTCGACGCCACGCTCCAGCAGATCGCCGAGCTGACCGCCGCCGGCTGCCAGATCGTGCGGGTCGCCGTCCCCGACACCGACGACGCCGAGGCGCTCCCGGCGATCGCCAGGAAGTCGCAGATCCCGGTCATCGCCGACATCCACTTCCAGCCGCGCTACGTGTTCGCCGCGATCGACGCCGGCTGTGCCGCGGTCCGGGTCAACCCCGGCAACATCAAGAAGTTCGACGACAAGGTCGGCGACATCGCCAAGGCGGCCAGGGACGCCGGCATCCCCATCCGGATCGGCGTGAACGCCGGCTCCCTCGACAAGCGGCTGCTGGCCAAGTACGGCAAGGCCACCCCGGAGGCGCTGGTCGAGTCGGCGCTCTGGGAGTGCTCGCTGTTCGAGGAGCACGACTTCCGCGACATCAAGATCTCGGTCAAGCACAACGACCCGGTCGTGATGGTCCGCGCCTACGAGCTGCTGGCCGCGCAGTGCGACTACCCGCTGCACCTGGGCGTCACCGAGGCGGGGCCGGCGTTCCAGGGCACGATCAAGTCCGCCGTCGCCTTCGGCGCCCTGCTCAGCCAGGGCATCGGCGACACCATCCGCGTCTCCCTCTCGGCCCCTCCGGTGGAGGAGGTCAAGGTCGGCAACCAGATCCTCGAGTCGCTCAACCTGCGCCAGCGCGGCCTGGAGATCGTCAGCTGCCCGTCCTGCGGCCGCGCGCAGGTCGACGTCTACAAGCTGGCCGACGAGGTGACCGCCGGCCTCGACGGGCTCGAGGTGCCGCTGCGGGTCGCCGTCATGGGCTGCGTCGTCAACGGCCCGGGTGAGGCCCGCGAGGCCGACCTCGGCGTCGCGTCGGGCAACGGCAAGGGCCAGATCTTCGTCAAGGGCGAGGTCGTCAAGACCGTGCCGGAGTCGCAGATCGTCGAGACCCTCATCGAGGAGGCCATGCGTCTCGCCGGCGAGCACACCGACGCCGGCACCCCCTCCGGCTCGCCCGTCGTCACCGTCGGCTGACCGCGCCGGTGCTCCGCACGCCGACGGCCCGGGTCCTCGACGAGGGCGACGAGCCGGCCGTCCGCCGGCTCCTCGCCACCGACCCCGTCGCCGCCTGCGTGATCGCCGCCCGGGTGGAGGCCGCCGGCACCGCGGCCGCCTCCCTCGGCGCGCCGCTGTGGGGCTTCGGCACCGGCCGCTCCCTGGAGGGGGTGTGCCTGGCCGGGGCCAACCTCATCCCCTTCACGGCCCCGGGCGCCGAGCGGGCCGCCGCCGCGGCGTTCGCCGAGCGGGCCCGGAGGGCCGGCCGGCGCTGCTCGACGATCGTCGGCCCGGCCGGCGCCGTCGAGCCGCTGTGGGAGCTGCTCGAGCCGTCGTGGGGCCCGGCCCGCGACCACCGCCCGCGCCAGCCGCTGCTGGCCGTCGAGGGGCCCCCGGCGGTGACGCCCGAGCCCCGGGTCCGCCCGGTGCGCCCGGCCGAGCTTGAGATCCTGCTGCCGGCCGCCGTCGCGATGTTCACCGAGGAGGTCGGGGTCAGCCCGCTGCGGGTCGACGGCGGCGCCGGCTACCGCGCGCGGGTGTCCGAGCTGGTCCGCGCCGGGCAGTCGCTGGCCTGGATCGAGCGCGGCGAGGTGCTGTTCAAGGCGGAGATCGGCGCGGTGTCGCGCACCGTCTGCCAGATCCAGGGCGTCTGGGTGGCCCCGGCACACCGCGGCCGGGGTATCGGCACCGCGGGTACGGCCGCCGTCGTCGAGTACGCCCGGACCGCGATCGCCCCCGTGGTCAGCCTCTACGTCAACGACTTCAACGCCGCCGCCCGGGCCGCCTACGCCCGGGTCGGGTTCGTCGAGGTCGGGCGCTTCGCCAGCGTCCTCTTCTGAGAGGGGAACCCCTCCTCCCCACCCCGCGCAGGCTCGGGGCGGTACCCGGGAGAGGCCAGCCTCCCGGGGTTGGGTGTCCCCTTCTGGAACGCTGTCTCCTCGTGCGCAATCGACGGGCGAGCGTCCTCGGAACGACTGCCGTGCTGCTGGCGGTGCCGGTGCTGGCCGGCTGCTCGGGCAACCCCGAGGAGGACGTGCGGGCCGCCGCGCAGGCGTTCCTCGAGGACTGGGCGGCCGGGGACACCGCGGCCGCCGCCGACGCCACCACAGACCCCGAGGCGGCCGGCGCGCTGCTCGACCAGGCCGCCACCGACCTGCCCGAGGCCACGCTCACCCCCGAGGTCGGGGACGTCGCCGTGGAGGACGGCGGCGCCACGGTCGACTGGACCGCCACCTGGGACCTCGCCGCCGCCCCCGACTGGAGCTACCCGGCCACCCTGCGGCTGCGCGAGGCCGAGGAGGGCTGGGACGTCGTCGCCGAGCCCACGCTCGTGCACCCGGAGCTCGCCGAGGGGCAGCGCCTGCTCGTCGAGCGGGTGCTGCCCGAGCGTGCGGCGATCACCGACGCGGCCGGCCGCCCGCTGTTCGCCCCCACCGAGGTGGTCAACGTCGGCGTCGACCCGGGCCAGGTCACCGACCTGCCGGCGCTGGCCGCGGCACTGTCGGCGGCCACCGGCGTCGCCGCCGAGGAGATCACCGCCGACGTCCAGGCCGCCCCGCCGGGCCAGTTCGTCCCGGTCATCGCGCTGCGCCGTCCGGACTTCGAGGCGGTCCGGGCGCAGGTCTTCGACCTGCCCGGCGCGGTGTTCCCCACCGAGACGCGGCTCCTGGCGCCGACCTCCCGGTTCGCCTCGGCCCTGCTGGGGCGGGTCGGCCCCGCGACCGCCGAGGTGCTGGAGGAGACCACCGACGAGGACGGCGGCCCGCGCTATGCCGCCGGCGACCAGCTCGGCCTCTCCGGCCTGCAGCGGGCCCTCCAGGACCAGCTGACCGGCACCCCCGGCTTCACAGTGACCGTCGTCAGCACCGACGACACCACCGGCGACGCCGGCCTGGAGGTCGACGCGGTCGCCCCGGTGCCCGGCGAGCCGGTGCAGACGCCGCTGGTCCCGGCGGTCCAGAACGCCGCCGACGCCGCCGTCGCGACCCAGCCGCTCGCCACCCACCTCGTCGTCGTCCGCCCGGGCACGGGCGAGATCCTCGCCGTCGCGTCCAACGAGGCCGCCGTCGCGGCCAACGCCCTGAGCGGGCAGTACCCGCCCGGCTCGAGCATGAAGACGATCAGCGCGACCGCCCTGCTGGCCACCGGGACCCTCACCCCGCAGACGCCGGTGGCCTGCCCGGGCACCTTCGTCGTCGACGGCCGGGAGTTCGAGAACCAGGACCAGTTCGACCTCGGCACGGTGCCCTTCACCCAGGCCTTCGCGAAGTCCTGCAACACCACCTTCATGCAGCAGGCGCTGCAGCTGCCCGACGACGCCCTGGCGACCGCGGCCGCCGGCTACGGGGTGGGCACCGACTGGCAGCTGCCGGTCGACGTGTTCGGCGGCAGCGTCCCGGCCGACAGCACCGGGACGACGAAGGCGGCCAACGCCATCGGCCAGGGCCAGGTGCTGATGAGCCCCGCGCAGATGGCCCTCGTCGCCGCCGGAGTCGCCGGCGGCACCCCGGCCGTGCCCGTGGAGGTGGTCGGCGCCGAGCCGGCCGGCCCGACCCCGGCGACCCCGGACCCGGCGGTGCTCGACGCGCTGCGCCCGATGATGCGCGAGGTGGTGCTCTCCGGCACGGCCACCGCCCTCGCCGACCGCGGCGAGGTCTTCGGCAAGACCGGGACGGCCGAGTTCGGCACCAACACCCCGCCGGACGCGCACGGCTGGTTCATGGGCTACCAGCTGCGCGGGCCCCAGGGAGACCTGGCGTTCGCCGTGCTCGTGGAGGGCGGGCAGTCCAGCAGCCTGGCGGTCGGGGTGACCGACGCGTTCCTCGGCGGGCTGCCTCAGGCGTAGCGGAAGGCGGCGCGCTCGGCCCGCTCGAAGCGGCCGCGGGTCAGCCGCAGCAGGACGCCGAAGGCGCGCCCGCCCTCCCCGAACGCGGCGCTCACCTGCTCGTCGCTGAGCCCGTGCGCGGCCCACGGCAGGAGGAACGGCATCTCCCGGAGGCCGTGCCCGGACTGTGCCGCGCGCTCGGCCGCCGCCCACTCGGCGGTCGTCAGGTGCCGCTGGGCGAGCGGGAGGGCCTCGGTCTCCTCGTGCGCGAGGTGCTCGCCGAGGCGGTCCCGGGCGGCGGTCACCCGCTCGGCGAGCCGGTCGCGCGCGGCGGCGTCGGGGGCGAACGCCATGGCGGTGAAGCCGGTGGCGCAGGAGTCGAGCAGCGGGTCGATCAGCTCGTGCTCGGCCTCCATCGCCTCGAGGGTGGCCCGCCCGGCGGCGTCGACGGCGGCGTCGACGTGGGCCAGGAGCAGCGGCCAGATGGTGGTGTCCTCGATCGTGTGGTGGTGGTGCAGCGTGGTGCCGAAGCGCTCCCACCGCGCCGCCAGCGAGCGCCAGGCGGCGGTGTCCTCCAGCGGCGTCCGCCGGACCGCCGAGGCGAAGCGGCCCAGGTCGCGGCGGAAGGCGTAGTGCATGACGTACATGCCGCCCAGGTCGTGGGGGCCGTGCGCCATGGCGGCCTGACCGGGCAGGTCAAGCTGGGCGCGGGCGTCGGTGCGGGTGCTCATCGCGGGGTCTCTCCTGCGGGGGGACGGAGCCGGGCGTCCTCGCTCCGGCGTCCGCCACGCTCGCGCCCGCGGCTTGCAGCGCGCTTGGAGCCGACTGGGTGCGGCCGTCAGCCCGCGGGCAGACCCGGGAAGGCGGTCGTCGGGGGCGTCTCCCCGGCGGCGGTCCGCCAGCCGACGGCGCGCACCTCGGCCGCGGCGAGCACACCCACGGCCAGCTCGCGGACGGCGGCCCGCGCGGCCTGGTCGAGCACCCGCACCCAGGCGGCGGCGACGCCCTCCTCGAGGACGACGGCCAGCGCGGCGGCGTCGGTGGCCGACAGCACCGGGAACGGCAGCGTGTAGCCGCCCTCGGCCGGCACGGGGTCGGCGTCGCGGCCGTCCAGCAGCGCGGCCAGCCGGTCCCGGACGTCGCGGTGGGCGTTCTCCGCCGCCACCGCGGGCGGACGGCCCTCGGCCGGCAGTGCCGCGCCGACGCTGCCGTAGCCCCAGACGGCGGCGTGCTCGGCGGCCAGCGCCTCGCGCAGCGCGGCGGTCTCGGTGCCCTCGTCGACGACTCCGTCGTCGTCAGCCATCTGCGGTTCCCCCCACCCCGGCGTCGCTCACGCCAGCGCCGCCTCGTGGCCCCGCAGGCCCGCGGCGATGGAGCCCAGCAGCGCCGCCCGGGCTCCCGTCTGCTCCACGCAGGCCGCCGCGTGCGCGTCGGCGGCGGCCGACACCTGGTCGCGCAGCCACCCGCGCACGTCGCCCCCGGCCGGCGGGGCGGCGGCGGCCGAGGCGGAGGCCGACGCCGACGGCGAC
>NZ_JALPKP010000130.1:0-634 GCF_051383635.1 Geodermatophilus sp. CPCC 205506
CGACTTCCCGGCGCCGGCGCCGCCCACGGCGCGGCCGGCGGCGGCCCACCAGCCGCCGCCCGGCGGCCCGCCGGCGGCCGGATCGCCGGGACGGGGGTCGTCGAGGTGCGGGATGTCGGCGGGAGTAGGCAGCGAATCGGCGTCGGCCGCCGTCCCGGCCTTCGGCCGGCCGTCGGGCTCGTCCGGCGGAGGCCGGTCCTCGACCGGCGGCGCGGCGTCGGGCGGAGCGTCGGGGGCCGGGTCGGGCCCGCCGCCGAGTTCCTCGGCGAGCACCCGCCGCTCGAGCTCGGCCCACCAGCGTTCCAGCTCGGCCTGCTGCTCCTGCTGCCACCGGCCATCGGCGGCCCCGGCGGAAGGTTCCGGCTCGATGGTGGCCCCTGGATCGGCGGCCTTCCTTGCATTGGCTGCGGCGGCCGTGAAGCCCGGCTCGGTGCTGGCGCCCGGTTCGTCGGTGGTCGCCGCGTCGTCCGCGGTGGCGGGTCCGGCGTCGGCGGCGGCGGTGTCGGTGTCGGTGTCGGGGGCGGCGGGGTGGTGGCCGGTGAGGGCCTGCAGCAGCTGGCGGATCATCTCCGCGGGCACCACCTGGCCGTCGACCTCGCCGGGGGCGTCGCCGCCGAGCAGGGTGCCGATCGAG
>NZ_JALPKP010000131.1:0-633 GCF_051383635.1 Geodermatophilus sp. CPCC 205506
AGCCCGCGATCGGTCAGCGCGTAGGCCCGGGTGTTGTGCCGGAGCGGCAGACGGGTCAGTACGCCGGCCGCTTCGAGCTCGCGCAGGCGGGTCGCGAGCATGTTCGTCGGCACTCCGAGGTCGCGCTGCAGATCGCCGTAGCGCTGCGGCCCGTCGAGCAGCCGCTCCACGACGAGCAGGGCCCACCGTGCTCCGACGATGTCGAGGGCCGCGGCGAGGTCGCTCACGCGGTCGGATCGGCGTCCGGCTTCATCCAGAACGGCGAGTAGTGGTAGCCGTCGGGGTCGTCGAACTGGCGCTGGTACATGAAGGGGTAGTCGTCGGTGTCACCGATCCGCCCGCCGGCGGCGCCGGCGCGCTCGGCGAGCTCGTCGACCGCCTCGCGGCTGCCGAGGTCGAACGAGACCGTGACCTTCGAGGGCGTGTGGGGTCCGCCGACCAGCTCGTCGACGCCGCCGACGCTCGCGTACATCTCGCGGCTGCCGAGCATGACGTACTGCTCGGGCGCGATCGCGAAGCACGACACGTTGTGATCGGACATCTCGGCGTTGAGCGTCCAGCCGAGGGCGGTGTAGAAGGCGGTCGCGCGCTCGACGCTCTCGACCGGGCAGGTGATGAAGAGGCTCATGCGGT
>NZ_JALPKP010000132.1:0-602 GCF_051383635.1 Geodermatophilus sp. CPCC 205506
AGGGCGGTGGCGGCGGTGACCTCGCCGGCCATCTGGGCCAGCTCCATCTGGATGGCCTGGAACTTGCTCAGCGGGCGGCCGAACTGGTGGCGCTCGCCGGCGTACTGCACCGTCCAGGCGAGCACCTGCTCCAGCGCGGCGGCCAGCTGCACCGCCCGGGCCAGCGCGAACCGGGCCTTGACCGTGGACGCCCGGGCCGGGGTGAGCAGCGCCCCCGAGGCCGCCGTCGCGGCGAACACCAGCGACCCGCGGGGCTCTCCGGCCAGGTTGCGGGCCTCGCTGCTGGCCAGCCCGCCGGCGTCGACCAGGGCGAGCACCGCGCCCTCGATGCCCTCCGGCGCGGCGGCCAGCACCGCGACGTGCCGGGCCACCCCCGCCCAGGCGACGTCGGTCGCGGTGCCGGTCAGCCGCCAGCGGCCCGGGCCGTCCCCGTCGTCGACCGGCTCGGCGTGCACCGCCCCCTCGGTGGCGATCGTCAGCGGCTCCTCCGGTGGGGGCAGCGGCAGGTCGGCGGCGAGCAGCGCCGGCCCGGCGACCAACAGCTGCTCGGCGACCGGAACCGCGCCGGCCCCGGCGGCCAGCGTGCCCACGACCGCGACCGC
>NZ_JALPKP010000133.1:0-578 GCF_051383635.1 Geodermatophilus sp. CPCC 205506
AGGGCGGTGGCGGCGGTGACCTCGCCGGCCATCTGGGCCAGCTCCATCTGGATGGCCTGGAACCTGGCCAGCGGGCGGCCGAACTGGTGGCGCTCGCCGGCGTACTGCACCGTCCAGGCCAGCACCTGCTCCAGCGCGGCGGCCAGCTGCACCGCCCGGGCCAGCGCGAACCGGGCCCGCACCTCGGCCACCTGCGCCTCGGTGACGGGTGCGACCCGGGCGGGTGCCCCGCCCAGGACGACCGACCCGCGCGGCTCCCCGGCCAGGTTGCGGGCCTCGCCGGCGGGCAGCCCGTCCGCCGCGACCAGCGCGAGCACCGGGGCGTCCGGGCCGGTGGCGAGCACGACCAGGTGCCGCACGACCCCGGACCAGGAGACGTCGGTCGCCGTGCCGGTCAGCGTCCAGCCGCCGTCGACGGGCGTGGCGGTGACCGAACCCGCGAGCGCGACACCCGTCGGCTCCTCGGGTGGGGGCAGCGGCAGGTCGGCGGCGAGCAGCGCCGGCCCGGCGACCAGCAGCTGCTCGGCGACCGGAACCGCGCCGGCCCCGGCGGCCAGCGTGCCCACGACCGCGACCGC
>NZ_JALPKP010000134.1:0-566 GCF_051383635.1 Geodermatophilus sp. CPCC 205506
CGGCGTCCCGCGCGGCCAGCTCGGCCTGCACGGCCGCGATCAGCCGGCGGATCGACAGCCGCCCGGCCCGGGGCAGCACCGCCGCCTTCACCTGAGCGATGATCGCCGGATCGGTGGCGCGGGCCTTCCAGCCCAGCTCGCCGGCGATCGCCCGGGCCCGCGGCCAGTCCAGCCGGCCCTCGGCCAGCGCCGCCCGGGTCGCCGGCAGTACCTCGGTCAGCGTGGTGGCCTGGTCGATCAGCGTGCTCGCCGCGGCCCGGAAGGCGTTGAGCACCAGCGCCAGCTCGTCGGCGAAGAACTCCGACACCCCCGCCGGCGCCCCCGCCGGCCCGTCCGCGGCCGCACCCGGCCGGCCCGGGGCGCGGTCGAAGGTGGCGGGCCGGTCGCCGGCCAGCGCGGCGACCAGGTCCAGCTCGTAGCCGGCCAGCATCGCCTTCAGCTGCTGCAACCGCCGCAACTCCGCGACCTTCTCCTCCGCGGTCCGGGCGTGCACCGGCAGCACGTCGGCCAGCTGCACCGGCACCCGATCGGCCGGCCACTGGTCGGGCAGCGCGAGCTCGGCGACC
>NZ_JALPKP010000135.1:0-518 GCF_051383635.1 Geodermatophilus sp. CPCC 205506
CTGCTGCACGCCGGGCACCTGTGGCACCTGCTGGACAAGGTCGCGCCGATCGCCGACGACGCGCGGCGCGCGGCGGTGGAGGCCGAGCTGCTGGCCTGGATGTCCCGGCGGGCGGCGGTGACCACCCCGGCCCAGCTGGGCGACCGGGCCCGCCGGATCGTCGCCGTCCGCGACGCCCGGGAGGCCGCCCGCCGGCTGGCCCGGGCGCTGCGCGAGCGCGGCGTGTACCTGCGCTCCGAACGCGCCGAGGGCATGGCCGCCCTCAGCGTGGTCTGCACGCTGCCCGAGGCCCGGGCGCTGCACCGGGCGCTGGGCGCCTGCGCCGACGCCCTGGGCACCGAGCCCGGCGATGCGCGCAGCCGCGGGCAGCGGATGGTGGACTGCCTGCTGGACCTGGTGCTGCGCCCCGGCGAGTGCGAGCTGCCGCCGGTGCGGGTGCTGCTCACCGTGGTCGCCTCGATCGGCACCCTGCTCGGCGGCGACGCCCCCGGCGAGGTCGACGGCCAGGTGGTGCCCGC
>NZ_JALPKP010000136.1:0-517 GCF_051383635.1 Geodermatophilus sp. CPCC 205506
CGCCGCCCGCTGCCCGGGGCCGGCGCCGCCCGCGGCGCTCCGCCTCGCCGGGGTCCCGCCCGGCGCGGGTGCGCCCGGTCGCGTCCGGCCGGAGCGCGCGTGTCCGGCGGGGCGTCGTGGTGACCGGCGCCTTCCTCGGCATCGTGCTGCTGCCGCCGACCGCGGCCGGGGTGCTCGGCCTCGGCGGGACGTCGGCCCCGCCCGGTCAGGAGCAGGTCGAGGCCGAGGGCCAGGAGGTCGTGGCGGACGGCTCCCCGGCGACCCCGGACGCCCCGGCACCCGCACCCGCGCCCGCCCCGAGCACGCCGATCAGCGGCAGCGGAGCGGGCGGGGGCGGCGGCCGGGCGCCGGTGGCGGACCCCGACACCGTCCTCCCGAGCGCGGGCCTGGCCGGCGCCCGGGCCGGCCGCGTGACCCCGGCCGCCACCCGGACCACCTCGGCCACCGGACGCAGCGCCCCGGCCCCGGCGGGCGCCCTGCCCGGCACCCGCGCGACGGCGGGCGAAGTCGGATCGTA
>NZ_JALPKP010000137.1:0-508 GCF_051383635.1 Geodermatophilus sp. CPCC 205506
AGTGGTCTTTAAAGTTGTTGATACGGCGCAGGCTCTGTTCAATGTTGATGACTATGAGGAATTCGTTGAGATTCAAAGCGAGTCTGCCGTGCGTCACGTTGCCAGCGAATATCCGTACGACACGTTTGATGAGCAGGATAAGCTGACGCTGCGTGGGAATCCGACTGAAGTTTCCGACCGCTTGACACAAGAACTGCAGGAACGGCTTAACGTGGCTGGCGTGCAGATTTTGGAAACGCGGCTGACGCACTTGGCATATGCCACGGAAATTGCCAGTGCGATGCTGCAAAGACAACAATCCGCGGCGATTCTGTCAGCACGTAAGATTATCGTTGAAGGCGCCGTTTCGATCACAGAAGATGCCATGGAGCGGCTGGCCAAAGAAACGGATTTAAATCTAACTGATGAGCAGCGTTTGCAGGTCATTAACAATATAATGGTAGCAATTATTAGTGAACGCGGCACGCAGCCAGTAATCAATACTGCAAAATAACTGAATTTATCTTTA